>CALGTJ010000335.1 GCA_937901435.1 uncultured Rhodobacter sp.
CTCGCGGCCTGACACGGCCAACCATCACATGCTCGGAGACGCCGCCAGAGAATTGCTACCAGTTTCGAGACACCACCCCCGCGTGTTTTCCAGCAGTTGCGTCGGCAGCCCGTTGGAATACTGGGTCCAGGGCCCGGTTCTGCGCAGCAACAATACGCTGTCCATCCGCATGGAAGGGCAGCGCGAAAAACACCAAAATTGCTACGGCACCGGTCAATGGACCAACGATGTACTGGTCTTTACCTACGCGTATCAATGCTAGGCTTTCGCTGATACGATGTTCGGGCGGCATATCCCCTTTTTGGTGGCGCTCTGCGCTTTGCTATCGGGCGCCGCCTGCACTCGTCCCTTGGCCTCTGGCGAACGCGCCTTGGCGCGCGATGTGTTCGGGCAAAGCCTGAACGTCGAAAAGGTGCGTGTGGCAAAGGGGTTTGGCCTGGCACCACCACCGACATCCACGCCCTTGCCTCCCGTCACCGGGGGCGGTATCGCCCCGCGTCCGGGCATTTGTGACCGTGTCCCGCGGGACGGACCTGCCGGGCCTCCGCCTGCCTTTGCGCTTTATAACCGGGTGCATATGATGGGACGGTTCTACAAGACCGACACCGCGTATCAATGGCCCGAAAAGGTCTTGCTGCCAGAGGCGTTGATCATGGCGCATGAGCTGACCCATGTCTGGCAATGGCAAAACCGTAAACGCACCGGATACCGCCCCGCCCGCGAGGCGTTGGAAAGCGTGTTCAACCTTGATCCCTATTTCTACACGCCCGAACAGGGCGACGGTTTCCTGACCTATGGCTATGAACAGCAGGGGGCCCTGGTCGAGGATTACCTGTGCTTCGCCATTCTGGATCCAGCCAACCCGCGCCGCACAGAGGTCCGCGATATTATTGCCCCGTATTTCGAGGTAGACCGCATCGACGCCGCGCTGTCCCGCTAGGCTTTTCACGGCTTGGTCGGTTTTGACACGTTTTGCGTCGGCTTGTCTGTGCGTCCCGGTCCGGTAATCTGCACATTGCCACAAAGTTCCTCAGTCCCCTTGCGGAGTCGCACCCCATGAAAACCAACGTCAAAGCTCTGGTCATCGGCGGCGGTGCCGTTGGCACCTCGATTGCCTATCATCTGGCCCGCGCGGGGTGGGAGGATGTGATGCTGCTGGAACGGGACGAGTTGACCTCTGGGTCCACATGGCACGCGGCTGGGTTGCTGCCGCTATTCAACATGTCCTATGCGACGACCCATATCCACAAGTATTCGGTCGACTTCTACAAGACGCTAGAGGCAGAGACTGGTCTGAACGCCGGGTTTGCGGTGGTCGGCAACCTGCGCCTGGCGCAGACGGATGCGCGGATGGACGAGTATATGCTTTATGCCTCGACCGCCGAAACCTGTGATGTGCCCTATGTCTTTCTGACGCCGGACGAGATCAAGGAACGCTGGCCCCTGATCCGCGCCGACGACCTGAAAGGCGCGCTGTACCACCACACCGACGGCTACATAAACCCTGCCGATGTGACGCAAGCCATGGCCAAGGGCGCGCGCCAGCGGGGCGTCGAGATCGTGCGCAAATGGCAGGCGGACGGGTTCAAATGGACCGGGAAGGCCTGGGAGGTGACCTGTTCCAGGATGGTCGAAAAGGGCGGCAATCTGGTTGCCAGCGACGAACAGGTGGTGATCACCGCCGAACATGTGGTGACGGCCAGCGGCAACCACGCACAGCGCACCGCCAAGATGCTGGGCCTCCATATTCCCGCGATTCCCGTGGAACATCAGTTCATCGTCATGGACCAGGACCCCGCTTTGGTCGAGTATCGCGCAAACGGCGGCGTCGAACATCCGGTGATCCGCGACGCCGATGCGCAAAGCTATGTGCGCGAGGAACGTGGTGGCTGGATTCTTGGCGTATACGAGAAAAATGCGCCAGCGTGTTTTGAGCATGGCGTACCGGACAGTTTCCGCGCGGACCTGTTCCCGCTCGCGCTGGACCGGATCGAAGATCAATATATGGCGATGATCCACCGCATTCCGTCCTGCGAGGACAGTGGCCTAAAGGACGATTTCAACGGCCCGATCTGCTATACGCCCGATGGCAATCCGTTGGTCGGCCGCGCGCCGGGGCTGCACAACATGTGGCTGGCCGAGGGGTTCAGCTTTGGGATCACGGCGGCGGGTGGCACCGGCTACTACCTTGCGCAGATGATGGTCGAGGGCGAGGCAGAGATCGACATGGCCTCGCTCGATCCCAAACGGTTCGGGCACGATTGGATGACCACCGAATATGCCGCGCGCAAGAACGAGGAATGCTATGACCACGTATATATCCTGCACCACCCCGACGAGGAACGGCCCGCCTGCCGGCCCCTGCGCACCAATCCGGCCTATGACCGGCAGAAGGCGCGGGGCGCGCAGTTCGGTTGCGTGAACGGGTGGGAGCGGCCGAATTATTTCGGGCCGCTGGATGCGCCCGAAAGCTTTGACCATGACGCGCGATCTTTCCGGCGTGGTGGCTGGTGGCAGTATGCCAAGGCCGAGGCAGAGGCTATACGGTCCGGCGTCGGCATGATCGACGCCTCTACCTTCGCCAAGCACAGGCTGCTCGGAAACGGAGCGACCGCGTTCCTTAACTGGTTCGCGACCAACATGGCCCCCAATGTCGGACGCATCAACCTGACCTATGCCCTGACCGAGGCCGGGACGACGCATACGGAATACACCACGCTCCGGCTTGGTTACGGTGATTATTACCTGTTCAGCGCCGGTGGCTGGCACACCTATGATGCCGACTACCTGCGCCGGGCGGTGAACGAGTGCCAGGATGAATTCGGCCCGCTGCTTTTGCAGGACGTCACCACCCAGACCGGGGTTTTCGCCATCGCGGGTCCGAAATCGCGCGATCTTCTCAAGGAACTGGTGCGCGACGGCGACCCCGAGACCGTGCTGTCGAACAAGCGCTTTCCCTGGCTGACCGCGCGCGACATCCAACTTGGCATGTGCCCGGTCCGCGCGATACGAGTTGCCTATACGGGCGAACTGGGCTGGGAGTTGCACCATCCGATCGAGATGCAGAACTACCTCTATGATCTGCTCTTGTCCGCCGGTGAAAAGCACGGGCTGAAACTCGTTGGTGCGCGGGCGCAGAACTGGTTGCGGCAAGAAAAGTCCTACCGCGCGTTTGGGACCGAACTTGGGCGCGACGCGACTCCGTTAGAGGCGGGGCTTGACCGCTTTGTCGACCTGTCCAAGCGCTGCCGTGGTATGGAAGCGATGCTGGCCAAGGGCATCCGCAGCAAATGCGTGACGGTTCTGATTGACGGACCTGCGGATGCCGATCCCTGGGGGCGCGAGGCGCTGTATGTGGGGGACAAAAAGGTAGGGCGTTTGACCTCTGGCGGCTATTCTGTCGCCTTGGGCAAGCAGATCGGCATGGGCTATGTGCCGCCGGATCTGTCCGAGGTGGGGCAAAAATTGCAGGTGCGGATGTTCAACCAGCTTTGGGATGCTGAGGTGGTCGAGGATTCGCCCTATGATCCGAAGAACGCTACGATCCGAGTGGATGGGTAGGTTAACGTAACCAAATCGAGCTGCGGCGCAGCGCTTTATTCTCCCCATCTTCGGCTTCGCCCAAGATGGGGCCCGCCGCCCGGACTTGACGTCAGTTTCGAAATCGAGCGGGATCGAGCGTGGCCAGCGATTTGACGTCGATTTCGGGCGTTTTGCCCGCGATCAGATCGGCGGCGAGTTGACTGGCGGCCGGAGAGCTTTGCATTCCGTATCCGCCTTGTCCTGCGAGCCAGAAGAAGGTCGGGTCTGTGGCCTCGAACCCGATGACCAGCGAGCGATCCGGTGCAAAGGTGCGCAGGCCGGCCCAGTTGCCGATCATGCGGGTGACCTCGGCTGTGACGACCTCTTGATAGCGCGCGATACCAATCGCGAGGGTCATGTCATCGGCCCAGGCGTCATGGGGTGTCGTGGCGTCCTCATCGGCGGGCGAGACGATCAGCGCGCCAGCGTCGGGTTTGGCGTACCATGTTTCGCCGGGGCCAAAGAGCATCGGCCACGCGCGCACCTCATGCCCGTCAGGTGCGGGGATGCGCGCCATGGAACGGCGGTAGGGGGTGGTGTTGATTTTGGGGATCCCTGCGAGGGTTGCGATCTGATCGACCCAAGGGCCTGCGGCGTTGATCAGGATGCGCGCCTCGTAGGTTTCGCCTGCGGTGACGGCCCAGCCTTGCGCAGTTTTGGTGATGGCGCTGACCTGTGCGCCCGTGATGATTTGCGCACCATGGCTGCGGGCGGTGCGTGCATAGCCCTGCAGCAGTTTGTCGGTGTCAATGTCCAGCGCCTCGGCGTGATAGGCGGCGCAGGTGACCGTCTCGGGATGCAGGATCGGGACCATCGCGCGCGCCTCGGCCAAGGTGATCTCGTCCATCTCCATCCCGGCCTTGTCGGCCTCGAACGCCTCTGTGGTGTCGGGTGATCCAACCAGTAACAGGCCCCGCGGGCTAAGGACGTCTGCGGCATCGTGATAGGCGCGGCTTGCGCGGTTGAGGGCGATGGTCGAGGGGCTGCCGTAGTTCTGTTCGAACAGCGCGGCAGAGCGGCCAGAGGCGTGATAGCCAAGCGCGGGTTCGGCCTCCAGCACTGTGACATTGCCTAAAGGGGCGAGACGCGCGGCGGCAGAGGTGCCTGCGATGCCGCCACCAATGATGAGAAAATCGATCACGATTCTTCAGTGCGGTCCGTCGCGGGCGGTGGTGTGGGGGTCAGTGCGGTAAGGCGATCGTAAAGTGCATCATCCATGTCAAAGGTCATCGCGTCCAGCGAGGGCTGCAACTGGCCGGGGGCGCTGGCGCTGATGATGGGCGCTGTCACTTTTGGATTATGCGCGACCCATGCAACGGCGAGGGTGATCGGAGAGACGCCCAGTTCTGCGGCGATCTCAGAGACGGAAACCGCGGCGCGGTGCATCCAGTCCTGACCATAGCGGGCGGTGTACATGGCATCATGGGTCAGACGACCCTCTGCGCCCTGCGCGTATTTTCCGGTCAGCAACCCACCGCCAAGGGGGGAATAGGGCACGATGGCAAAGCCTTCAGAGGCGGCCATTGGCAGGATTTCAACCTCGACCTGCCGTTTCACAAGGGAATACATCGGCTGGATCATCGCAATGCTGAGGCTGAAGTCATGGGCCACGCGCTGGGCCTTCATCACCTGCCATGCGGAATAATTGGACACGCCGATGTGACGCACGCGTCCGCTTTCGACCATTTTGGCAAGGGCCTCGTAGGTGGCCTCTAGGGGCACGCTGTCATCCCAGCGGTGCATGTACATAAGGTCCACATAGCCCATATCGAGCCGCTTCAGGCTTTCCTCGAAATCGCGGGTGATGGCGGTGGGGCTGCAATCGCCAGTCGAGGCGCATTTGGTGGCGATGAACAGCTTTTCACGCTCGGACTTGACGAATTCGCCCAGCAGGGTTTCGGACGCGCCGCCCGTGTAGCCATGCGCAGTATCGTAGAAATTGATCCCCGCCGCGCGGGTGGCGTCATACATGGCGCGGCTGGCGGCAGCGTCGGCCTTGCCGCCAAATTGCATCGTCCCAAAGCAAAAGCCAGAGATCGGGGTTCCATCGGGGGTGCGAAGATCTGTGTTCATGAGCGTGAACTTGCCACGGAAGCCGCGCGGCGGAAAGGGGGGAATCCTGTTTGAAGGGCGGTGACATTTTCCCCGTCTTTGCGCTCTGCCCCAGTCCTGCGGCTTCGCTCCGTTGCCTGTTGGGCACCCCCCCGAGGCCTTGAGGACGGGAAGAAGCCCAGAGGCGCGTATGCCTTAAATGCCGCAGATCGAATGATTACGTCTTGACGTGCAAAGAAGACCAAGACGTGAAGCTTGCGAAGGTCTCCGCCAGAGATCTGTCGCGTTGGGTTTGGTGACCTGTGCAAATGTCCGCTGTGCGGACAAACCTGACTTAGGAAGTAAATGGACCAACGTCTGCTGTGTCCCTACGTCTCAGGCAGATTGACTCGGATGTGGTGAGTATGGCCTAGCAAAATATCATCACCAAAACCCGTGTTGTCCTCGCCAATTCTTAGCATGTGGACGACACGTTTCCCGTCAAATCGTACATTGCAAAGCGACTGAGCAATGGCCATCATCTCGAGAAAGCAAAAATCAATTTGCTCTTCGAAATCGCTTTCAATTTCAACACAGATCTGTCCAGACATCTTCGGCGTATGTGCACTGGAGTTGATCATGTATCTTTGGCGGACTTCGTCTATCCGCTCGTCAATGGCCTTTTCTCGCATGTTGTCAAAATGAACACCTCCGGCCTTGTTAGCCATATAACGCAAGACGTTCTCGGTCGTGAACCAAGTACCTTGCCCGAAAGCACACTTCCGGCGGAGAAAGCGTGCTGGTGGGAAGTCAATTTTCTTCGGGATTGAGAAGGCAGCGTGCCCGGGAAATCCGGCTCTAATTTTGTAGATCGAGTTTATCGGCTGTCCTGCGAGGGAAATACCGCCCAGTGTATAGAACTCGACATGGCTCCATTTCTCGACGTCCGATACGTGTGAAGCGTTGTCCAGAGCAGGAAGTGAAGGCGTAACACCAAGCGAAAATGCCAAATTAATGATGCCTTTGTCGATCAACCAACGTCGGCAAATACTAGTTGAGACATTTCGGATGCGAGATACCTCGAATTTCGTCGGGGCGGTCAGTTTGTCAATCAAAGTCCGAATGTCGTCTCTTAGCTGTTCGACAAGCTGGTCACTCATAGTCACCCCAAATAATGCTTTCGGCAAAGATACAATAAAAGCAGCAGAAGACCGTACGCCTTTTTGGCGGAAAAGGCAGGTATCTTCCTACAGCCAGCTTCCAGATAGCAGACCTT
>CALGTJ010000336.1 GCA_937901435.1 uncultured Rhodobacter sp.
GGCTTGGTTGTATTCCAGTTCCTCATGGCTGCCGTTGATGCAGATCAGGGTCTGGTTGGCAGTAAAGAACGGCGGGTTGCCAAAGTTCATCTGATTGTCCAGCCGCCCGCCGATCATCAGCACCAGATCGGCCTCTTGGATGGCAGGCTTTGACGGGTGATATTGGTGGAAATCGGCCAGCCCCATATAGGCCTCGCATTCCTCGCCCAGCAGCTTGGAATGATAGGGGACGTTGAAGATCGGCAGGCGCAGGGCTTTGCCCACATCCTCTAACTTGGCCTCGGATTTCGACCACCAGACCCCATGCCCGCCGATGATGACTGGGCGTTCGGCGCGTTTCACGTGGTCGAGGATCACCGCCAGCGCGCTTGGGTCGGGCCAAGCCCGCGGGGCAGGCCGGTCTGGTCTGTCTGTGCGGTCAAAGGGGCGCTCTTGTCGGCCAACGTCCGGCGCAAAGGACGAGAACATGATATCGACAGGCAGCGAAATATGGACGGGGCCGGGATAGCCCGTGGTGGCAGCGGTCCATGCCCGGTTGACGAATTCGCTGATCCGCGCACCCTCGGTGATCTGGACGGAATATTTGACCAAGGGCGCGGCGATGGCCACATCGTCGATCTCTTTGAACCCGCCCGCGCCCTGGCGTTTCAGGGTCGAGGAGCCTGTGACAAAGATCACCGGGCTGCGCTCTCCGCCCGCCTCCAGCATCGCGGGCACCGCATTGGCAAAGCCTTCGGGGCCCACCAGACAGACCACGGGTTTGCGCGTGATGCGGGCGTGGCCATCGGCCAGATGGCCTGCGATCTGCTCGTGCGGGCTGTTGATGACGGGCATCTGACATTCCATGAAGCCCTCTAACGCCGGATTGCAAAAGCCGCCCGCCAGCGTAAAGACGTGATCGACCCCCTTTTCCTTCAGGGCGCGGGCGAGGATGGCACCGCCTCTGATCCTCTTTGGCTCTGTCATGGTCTGTCTTTCATTTCAGGTCTTGGCCGCGATGTGCAGGGCGGCGGGTTTGGTCGCATTGTGAGGCGGGTTTTCCGTGAAAATAACATTGCGTCCCAACTGGCGGATCGAGGTCACGCCCAATTGCGCCATCACCACGCTGATATCCTCGGCAAAGCTGTTGAGAAGCGCGGTCAGCCCCGGCGCGCCCTCGGCCCCCAGCGCAAACAGGGCAGGGCGGCCGACCATGACGAAATCCGCCCCCAGCGCGAGGGCCTTGACCATATCCTCGCCGTTGCGGATGCCGCTGTCGAACAGCAGGGGCACTTTTGGGCCGACGGCGGCGCGGATCAGCGGCAAAAGCCGGATCGAAGGGGGCACGCTGTCCAACTGCCGCCCGCCATGGTTCGAGACATAGATCGCATCCGCCCCAAGGCTGCTGGCGCGACGCGCGTCCTCTGGCGAGGTCACGCCCTTGACGATCAGCTTGCCGGGCCATGCGTCGCGCAGCACCTGCAAGAACGCCCAGTTCGCCCCGTCCCGGCTTGCGCCCCGGTCAAAGTTGTTGTTGCCACGGGCATCGACGAAATTGCGCGGCTGCGGCACGCCTGCGGCCAGAGTGCGCAGCGACCACTGCGGGTGGCTGGCAAAGTCCCAGACGGCACGGGGCGTCATCCGGAACGGCACGCGGAACCCGTTGCGCAGATCGCGCAAGCGGCGCGAGACTTGTGGCACATCGACCGTCAGCACCAGCGTGTCATATCCCGCGCGCCGCGCGCGTTCGACCATGGCAAGAGACGCCTCGGCGGAGGCCCCGAAATAGAGCTGAAACCACGCGCGTGTGCCTGCCCATTTGCCCATGTCCTCGATAGAGGTCGAGGCGGCAGAGGACAGGCACAGCGGAAAGTCAAAGCTTTGCGCTGCCTGCGCTAGCGCCCTGTCGGCCTTGGGATGGACTAAGTTGCACATGCCCATAGGCGCGATGCCAAAGGGGACCGCGTAGTCCTGTCCCAGCAAGGTTGTGGTCAACGACCGCGCAGACACATCCGCCATCACGCGGGGTTGCAGCAGGATCTGATCGAATTCTGAGGTATTGCGCGCCGTGCCAACCTCGCGGCCCGCCGCGCCTTCGACAAAGTCAAAGATCAGTCGTGGCAAACGCCGTTTTGCCAGCGCCCGAGCGTCTTGGGTCGAAAAGATGCGGCT
>CALGTJ010000337.1 GCA_937901435.1 uncultured Rhodobacter sp.
CGATGAACTGGATAATATCCTGCGGAATCGCGCGCGCCACTTTGGCCATGCGCGACAGCATCGGCTTGTCGATCGCCAAAGCATCCAGAATAATCGCCTGATCGTAGCTGTCATTTGCAAGCTCGGCGGCAAACAGCGCCTTTTCGATAAAGCTGGGATCAAGCCGATGAGAGTTCTCTTGCCCCTGCGCCAGAACCGCCTCTTGGTCGGACAGTGACCGGACCAGCGCCTTTGCGGGCAGGTTCAACACCTGAAGCGCGCGCAGGCGACGACGACCATAGACGACACGATAATGGCCGGGTCTGTCGGTAAGGGGGCGCACCATGATCGGCACTTGCTGCCCGTGCTGGCGGATACTGTCAGCCAACTCTGCGACGTCCTTGTCGGTGAAACTCAGGCGATCCTTGGGCCCGCCGTCGTCGATCATCTCGACGGGAATGTCGCGCACCGCGTTGCTGGACAAATCGCGCAGCGTAGATTTCACGCCATTCATCGCGCCCGTGTTGGGAAAACGCGGCTTGGCCTCGGCCTCTGGTGCTTTGTCATCCGATTGACCAGCTGACGGGGCAGCAGGCGGGGCAGCAGGCGGGGCAGGGGGCTGAAACAGGTTTCTACGGGCCATCAGTCAACACCCCTTCCCCAGACCTGCTGGATCGTTTGTTCAAACTCATCCGCCACGCCGTTCACGCTTTCCAAAATCCGTTCCAGCGTCTTTTTCACCACCTGCGAGGGGTCCAGTTCGTAGATCGTCTGCTGGGTCATCCCCGCATCCGAAATCGCGGTGGATTTCAGCATCGGCGTGGTCAGCACTTGATCCAGCAGGATAGAGCGCAGGAACCCGGCCATCTGCGATTGCGGCACATCGGTCGGCTCGTAACGCGAAATCAGGAATTTGAGGAAGGACCAATCCACCGGGCCTGTCGCCTCTTCCAGCGTCACGACCGTCTCGCCCGCCATCTCAAGGAACTGCGCCATAGAGGCCACGTCCAACATGCTGGGCACTACCGTGATCAGCAGCCCGGTCGACGCCAAAAGCGCGGTCATCGTGGTAAAGCCCAACTGCGGGGGGCAATCGATGATCACAAGGTCGTAATTCGCCTCGATCTCGTCCAGCGCAATCGCAAGGCGCTGGGTAAAGGGTGGATCGACCTTGTGTTGCAGGGCATAGGCGGTTTCGGTTTCATATTCCGACAACAGCAGCCCGGCGGGGGCCAGATCAAGGTTGTGAAAATATGTCTTGCGCACCACCTGACTTAGCGGCACCGGGTCTTCGTATTTCAGCGCGTCATAGATCGTTCCGCTTTCGGCGAACTCGATTTCGGGGCGATAGCCGAACATCGTTGTCAAACTGGCCTGCGGATCCATATCCATAGCCAGCACCCGATAGCCACGCAGGGCATAGCGTTGCGCGAGGTGGATCGCAGAGGTGGTTTTGCTCGACCCGCCCTTGAAGTTCACGATGGAAATGACTTGCAGCGCATCGCCCTCGCGCCGACCGGGCAGATAGGCCTCGCCATTGCGCCCGGTGCGCGCCATCACCTGACGGATCTGCGCGATCTCTTGCGCATAATACAGGCGCCGCCCGCGACTGTCCGTTTCGACCTCGGGAAAGTCGCCCTCTTGATGACGCGTGCGCAGGTTCGACATGCTGATCCCGGTCAGTTCCGACACTTCGCCCGCATGAAACTTGCGCAGTGTCTTTCTGCTTTCGGGCTGAAAGCTGTTGCGCATATGGTTGTCCAAAGCTTCGGACAAGCGCACGGCATTTGCCGAGATCGACGCGGCGATCGAGCTAGAGGTAGAAGTTTTGCCGAAATTGGGTGTTTCAACTGTCGAATTCATACTGCCCTCGCGACCTCTTGGTGGGTCTCTTTGGTTTCGTCGCCAAGACGCGCGTTTTTCGCGTTCTTGCGACAAGTGAACTTGTGACACGCAAGTTTCTATCAGACAACAGTTTTTTGTAGCCCGACCTATTGTCGCCTTTATGCGCAGTTCATGCTGTGAATAAAAAAACTTTTATAAGATATTGATAATAATAGATAATTTATGGACTGCACGGCGCTTGGACAAGATATGGTATGGTGTGGATAACGCAACCCCAACAGCTCGTGTGCCCCCCTAGATCGCGAATCGCATTTCTTTTTTGCACGTCACAGCCCTGCCGCTTTGGTCAGATTCACACGGAATCGGTCGCGGCGACGTTGATAGCGGCGGGTCATTTCCGCAGAGGCATGGCCGAGGTGTTTTTGAACATGACGCTCGTCCACCTCTGCACTGCTGGCCAGTCCGGCGCGCAAAGAGTGACCCGAATACAGGGCAAGACGGTCTTTTTTAGGCAGATCGGGGCGCAGGCCCGCGTCCAGCACGGTCTGCTTGATCAGTCGCGCAACATGCTTGTCCGACAGGCGCGCTTCCAGCACGCTTTGGTTGTCGCGTGTGGTGCGCCGGAACAGGGGGCCAAACCTGATTTTGGCGAAATGCAGCCATTGTTCCAACGCATGCACCGGGCAACTGTGTGGTGATGATCCGCGTGCGATCTCGACCTCGCGCCAACCCGTTTTGCCCCGTAATGTCAGAACGGCGCCTGCCGTCTCTATCGTGATCCACCCCCCGCTGTCGGGCGTGTCGTCGCGTCCATGATCCAGACTGACAATCTCGGATCGCCGCAAAGCCCCGGCATATCCGATCAGCAAAATCGCGCGATCCCGCAGGCCGCGCAGATCATGGGGCAGGGTGGCGGTCATGGCCAGGATATCCTCTGCCAGCACCGCCTCTTTTTGCATCGGGGGGCGCGCGTGTTGCCGCCGGATGCCCGCAAGAACAGAGGCGATGTGCCGGTCCCTGCGGTCAAGGTCCAGCCCGCGTTGGCGATACTGCCACACAAGCCCGGACAACCGCCGCTCTATCGTGCTGACCGACAGCGCAGGCGATCCGTCGTCGGGACTGGCGCAATTGGCAAGGTAAAGCCCGATCACCTGCGCCGAGGGCGGCACGACCGCTGCGCCACGCCGACGGCACCATCTGGAAAAATGCGCCCAATCCGATTTATAGGCCGCGGTCGTATTGTCCGCCGTCGCATGGCGCGCATAATCGCGGGCGGTGTCGACAAGACGGTCAAGCGTGCCGGATCCTGCCAGATCGATGGGCTGCGGATCATTTTCGGGCGTGATTTCGGCGGATTTTGACATATGGATTTGCTTATTTCATTATGTCCGATAATGCAAACTTATTGGACATATTAAATATCAGTAATGCGGGGCGGTTTGTGTGCAATTCTCTGGTCAAAAGCGCCGCGTAGATATAGGCTTCATACATGGCATTTGATCGGCATGATCCCATAGACGACCTCGATACGCTACCCCGGATACCCGCCTGGGTCACCTCCGCACATCCTGAAACCCCTGAAGATGTTGCGTTTTTGTCGGGAGCGGCGCTGAACCACCTGCATGTTGTGCTAGAACGCGCGGAGGTGCCCCACGCCTTGTTGCGGGAGCGGCTGGCGTTGCGCGCGGCCGAGGCTTGTGTCGCGTTCTCTGGACGCGCGGAGCGGGCAGGGGAGCTGCGCGACGCGGTTCACCTTCTGCGTCCTGGCGATCTGCCCGGACCGGCGGGAGAAACCTACCTGGCCTGGCGGCGCGTGGTGGAGCGGCCGGCGTCGATCAAGACGCTCGGTCGAGCCCTGCCGACCCTCGAGCCGGGCCAGATTGCGACATGGCTCGACGCTGGGAAAGCCGCACCGGTGACCCGTGCTGCGATGGTGCTGGAAGCAGTGCTGAAGGATGTGCCGCGCGACGACGTAACGGCTCTGATCCTTGCGGACGCGGCGCTCGCCCAAGCCCTCGGGTGGGATCACGTTGTCCCGCTGCTGGCCCCCGGCCTGAAACGCGCTGATCTGCGCAAGAAGGGTGATGACCTGCGGCTCGCTTGTTATCGCGCATTCGTCTCGTCGGCCGTCGGGGCCGTGCGGCAGGCCTCCGATCTCGCGCGTCGGGCGGCGCACCTGAAAGCCGTCGCGCCGAAACTTCGGGCAAAGGGGGCAGGAGACGCCATTGACATGTTCCTGACCCGCGATGCCGTGGCGCCGTCGGCCTTGCCTTTGCCGGATCGCGCCGCGCGGCGGCTCTGCGACCGGCTGGTCGACCTCGGCGCCGTACGCGAACTGACCGGCCGCGACACCTTCCGGCTTTACGGGGTGTAGGGATGGCCAAGGATCGTCCCGAACTTGAACTTGACCGCGAGTTGTCCGACCTGCCTCCAGAGCTGCGCTGGCGGGAATGGATGCGGCGGATCGAGGCGGTGCTCTTTGCCAGCGCGACACCGGTGCCACGCGAGGACCTGGTCCGCGTGGTGGGGCAGGGGGCCTCGGTCGATCTGCTGGTCGAGGACCTTGCCGCCGATCTGGAGGGGCGGGCCTTCGAGATCGCCCCGGTGACGGGCGGCTGGATGTTCCGGACACGGGCTGCCTACGCACCGGCGATCCGCGTGGCGGCGGATGTCGGGGATCAGTTGCTGGATCTGAGCGAGTTCGACGTCGCCGTCCTGGCCGCCATCGCCTACCATCAACCAATCACCCGCGACGGCCTTAAGGACATCTTCGGCAAGGAGATCAGCCGCGACCTGATCGGGCGGCTGCATGCGCGTGACCTCATCGGGACCGGGCCACGATCGCCTCGGCGCGGGGCACCCTATACCTTCGTCACGACCGAGCAGTTTCTCGTGGCGTTCGGGCTGGAAAGCCTGCGCGAGCTTCCGGACCGGGAGTCTCTCGACGATGCGGGGCTGGGTGTCGCGCAGGATGATGTTTGTCTGGTGAAGCCAATATCGGGCAGATGAGGCTCTGTTGACGGCGTGGACGATGAACCGGGCGAGCGTGTCAGATAGTTTGTGCGTGAGGTGCACGAAATCCGTGGAGGCAGACCACGCCGTAATTTTTTTGGCGAACATAACCAGCTTGTCACCCGGATCGAAGCCGGAAAACCCTCGCCAAGGGCGGTAGAAGGTTCGGGGTCGGATCAGGTTGCAAGCGACCGATCCTATACGCATATTTGAAATGAGCAGAGAAAGCAGGGAAGCGGATCATCGAAAGACAGCCTGATATCATGAACAGCGATCAGGGGTCGCAGTTCACATCGTTTGCCTGGACAGACCGCCTGCGCCGCTCGGGCGTCCGCATATCGATGGACGGCAAGGGTCGCTACCTGGACAACATCTTCATCGAACGCCTGTGGCGCACCCTGAAATACGAGTGCGTCTACCTGCACGCTTGGGAGACCGGGTCGCAGGCCCGCGCGGGTGTCAGGCAATGGATGGAGTTCTACAATCACCGCCGCGGTCGTGTCGCGAAGGTGGTGGAAATTTGAAGGCGGCGTAATCTCCGGGTGAA
>CALGTJ010000338.1 GCA_937901435.1 uncultured Rhodobacter sp.
GCGCGATTGCCGCAGCCCTTGGGGTTGGCGGCGGCTCTCTCTTGCACGCGTTCGCAGCGGCCTTGGGGGTCTCGACTCTTGTGGCCGCCTCACCCGCCGCCTTTGAGATCCTCAGATTCGCGGGGGCCGCCTATCTGGCCTATCTTGGCTGGCAAGCGTTGAAATCATGGTGGACCTACACAAAGCCACAGACGTCACACACCAGCCCGATCCAGGTCTCTGTCTGGGACGTGTTTCGTCGAGGTCTGATCACCAATATTCTCAATCCCAAGGTCATCATCTTTTACCTCGCGCTGCTACCGCAATTCATAAATGTCGATCTGGGGCGCGTGGGGCTGCAAATCTTTCTGCTCGGCTGCATCCACAATATAATTGGCACTGCGTTTCTGATCGGCATCGGACTTGCGGCGGGCAAGGCTGCTGGATGGCTGGCGACCACAAATTTCGGCAAATGGATGGACGGGATCGCGGGGCTGGTCTTTATCGCGCTGGCGCTGCGTCTGGTGGTCTCTGGTCGGCCCAACCCCTAGCCAAAATTGCGGGATTTTCACCGCGGACCAATGACCAAAACGGCCTGCGGTGCAGGAAACCAGTTGATCTGCCCCCGAAATCAAGGGATCAGGTTCTCCTGTTCAAGGACCACCTGATGCCCCAGCCCAAACCCCAGAGTCCAGATCTTTGCCGCCACCCAGCAAAGACCAACGCGTTATGATCCGCAGCATCGGCCCCCAGCAACCCAACCATGCCGTTGGGGTCGTGTCTTGCCTGATCGCCGCGACCTTATGGGGCACAACCGGGACAGCGGCGACATTTGCGCCAGACGTGTCTGCGGTGGCCATCGGGGCGGCTGCGATGGGAATAGGTGGTCTGTTGCAGGCGCTGATCGCCCTTGGCAGTATCCGGGCGCATAGGGCGACCTTGGCGCAGCATCGGCTGCTTTTGCTGATCGGGGCGGTCTGTGTTGCGATATATCCGCTGGCCTTTTACGGCTCGATGCGTCTGGCGGGTGTCACCATCGGAACGGTTATCTCGATCGGGTCAGCCCCCGCGATTTCGGCGCTGATCGAGACCCGGATTGATGGCAGCCGCCTGACGCTGCGATGGGCCATCGGGGGGGCGATTGGAATTCTGGGGATGGCGGTTCTTGCGATTGCTGAGGGCAGCCATCAGGACATCGCGCCGAATGTGCCTGCGGGCCTCGCGCTTGGGCTTGTGGCGGGGGCGACCTACGCGCTGTATTCTTGGTCGGCGCGGCGGTTGATGCAACGCGGCCTGCCGTCCCGTGCCGCCATGGGGGCCACCCTTGGGCTGGGTGGCATTGTATTGATGCCGGTTCTGCTGGCAACGGGGGGGCCGTTCCTTGACAGTTTTTCGAACCTCGCTGTCGGGGTCTACATGGCTGTCGTGCCCATGTTTCTTGGCTACATCGCCTTTGGCATCGCCCTGTCGCGGATTCCAAGCAGTCAGGCGACGACCATTTCGCTGTTCGAACCTGTGGTGGCCGCAGCACTTGCCGTGCTCATCGTCGCAGAGCGTCTGCCCCCGCTTGGCTGGGTTGGTGTAGGCATGATCATCCTCTGCCTGTTCTGGACGCAACTGCCCCTGCCACGCCGCCGTCAGAGCCCGCCAACCCGGTGACCAGACGGCGCAGCGCATGGCACATCGTGACACATCAAAAAAAAGGCGGTGGCCTCGGGAGAGAGGACCCCGCCTAAAGGGAAAGAAGCATTACGGGAGGAGGTGTAACGCCTCTAGATAGAAAGCAGCTAGACCTCGGGAGGAGGTGAGGCTTTGCTGCAAGATCAAGCCGGGGTCTCTGGGAGGAGGAAAGTCCGGCAAAAATCTGATAAGCCAGTCATAGCGCTAATTGCTGCACCGCAACAATCCCAAATGCTGCATCGCCGCAAATCCTGACGCAATTTGTTGAAAGATTGCACCACCACCCATCTGTTTGCGCAAACGATGAGCAGAGTACAATCAATCAGGCGCGATTTGAGCCATGAAAATGTCGTGCCAACTCTGTTGCAAAGGCATCCGGTGGGGTGAACTCCGGCTATGCTGCACTGCAAAACCGCACGAACCGCTGAACCGAGTCGAACGGAAGCGAACCGATTCGAACCCCAACGCAGATAATGCGCCTTTTAGGACAGCTGCCGAATCGTCCTCTCTATCGGTTCTGAGAGGCGATCCAGTCCGGAAGATGCCCGATGTGGGGCAGGACAACATGGGCCAGCGGGGCAAGCTCTGCCGCTTGCGCCATCCCGGTCAGCACCGCAATGGTGCGCATCCCCGCCGCGCGCCCGGCTTCAAGGTCATGGGTGCTGTCGCCGACCATAATAACCTCTGCCGGGTCAAGCTTAACCGCTTTGGCAAAGCCCAGACACATACCCGGCGCGGGTTTGCCGCCGTAGCCACTGTCATAGCCCGCAATAAAATCAAAGGCCTGTTCCTGCCCGACGCCTGCCAGATGCGCGCGCGCGGGCGTTTCCGCGTCATTGGTTGCAACACCCAGCTTAAGCCCCTGAGCCCGCAGCAATTTGATCAATGGCCCCAGAGGCACAGCCTCGACCTGCGGCGCGCGCGCGGCGGCGGCGTTAATCCGGTGGACCAGATCCTCGGCGCTAAGCTCGGGCACGCCGGGCAACAGCAGTTTCACGATATCCTCGGGCGTTCCCGCGATCACTGCGCTGGTAGGATCAAACGCTCCGGCCGCGTAATCATACCCCATGCGCGCGCCCAAAGAGGCCGCCCGCCCCTGATCCGCCCCCGCAAGATCAAGCAGCATCACTGCAGCCCATGAGTTCCATGTCGCACCGAAATCAAACAGGGTTCCGTCCTTGTCAAACAGTACGCCGCGGATCGGGTAACTCATTGTCAACTCCTATTTCTTATAGTCTTTTCACAGCACAGAGCGCGTTGACAGAGCCTGTCACACACGTGACATTAACCTATATGAACACACAGTATCAGTTGCACGCGTCTTTGGGCTATAAACTGTCGCTTTCAGCGCGATTGCAAGAACGTCGTCTGGATGCGGCGCTAAAACCGCTTGGTCTGACC
>CALGTJ010000339.1 GCA_937901435.1 uncultured Rhodobacter sp.
GGATCGCCCCATTCTGACCGACAGCGGCGGGTTTCAGGTGATGAGTCTGGCCGATTTGCGCAAGCTGACCGAAAAGGGCGTGACGTTCAAAAGCCACATCGACGGCTCCCGCCACGAGATCACGCCGGAACGCAGCATGGAGATCCAAAAACTGCTGGGGTCCGATATCGTGATGTGTTTCGACGAATGCCCCGCGCTGCCCGCCACGGATGAGGTGGTCGCAAAGTCAATGCGCCTGTCGATGCGATGGGCGCAGCGGTCGCGCGATGCCTTTGGGGACCGCCCCGGTCATGCGCTGTTCGGGATCCAGCAGGGCGGGGTGACAGAGCACCTGCGCGGTGAAAGCGCGCAGGCTCTGAGATCCATCGGCTTTGACGGCTATGCCATCGGCGGTTTGGCGGTGGGCGAGGGGCAAGAGGCGATGTTCGGCGTGCTGGATTACGCAACCGACATGCTGCCCGAGGACAAGCCGCGCTATCTGATGGGCGTGGGCAAGCCTGATGACATCGTCGGCGCGGTCAAGCGGGGCGTTGATATGATGGACTGCGTGCTGCCCTCGCGCTCTGGCCGGACAGGGCAGGTGTTCGTGCGGCGCGGCGTGATCAACATCAAGAACGCGCGCCACGCCGATGATCCGCGCCCGCTGGACGAGACGTGCACATGCCCCGCCTGTTCGAATTATTCGCGTGCCTATTTGCACCACGTGTTCCGAAGCCAAGAGATTATCAGCTCGATGCTGCTCACGTGGCATAACCTGCATTATTTCCAACGGATTATGGCCGGAATGCGCGAGGCGATCGCCGCCGGAACATTCGCCCGATGGGAGGCAGAGTTTCACGAGACCCGCGCACTGGGCGACCTTGATCCGCTCTGAAATTAACGAATATTAACGGACTTGTGGCTTTATTTTCATCTATTTTGCGCTACTTCGTCCCTTGCCCCTCTGGCCTGCAAAGGGCAAGGTGGGCGCAACCAAGCCGCATATGAGCGCTTGAAAGCGAAGGGCATAAGCCCCAGATACTGAGGCAATCACAGGAGAGGGCCAGCGCTGCCAAGAATTGGGGCCGGGCCGTCTTGCCTAGAATAAGGAAAGAGCATGCAAGAGCATCTTAGCCAATCTTATCCCGTGCTGCCGTTGCGCGACATTGTGGTGTTTCCGCATATGATCGTGCCGCTGTTCGTCGGACGTGAAAAGTCGGTCCGCGCACTGGAAGAGGTGATGGCAGACGACAAGCAAATTCTGCTGTCCAGCCAGATGGATCCGGGCATTGATGACCCGACCTCGGATGGCATCTATCAGATTGGCGTCCTCGCCAACGTACTGCAATTGTTGAAGCTTCCCGATGGCACCGTCAAAGTGCTGGTCGAAGGGCGCAGCCGCGTTCGGATCACCAACTACCTTGAGAATGACAACTTCTTTGAGGCGCACGCCGAAATTCTGCCAGAGATCGAAGGCGATCCAACAGTGCTGGCCGCGCTGGTGAAATCCGTCAGCGAAGATTTCGAACGCTATGCAAAGATCAAGAAGAACATCCCCGAAGAGGCGCTAGGCGCTGTTGCGGAAACACGAGAGCCGGAAAAGCTGGCTGATCTGGTTGCAGGGCATCTGGGCATCGAAGTGAACCAAAAGCAGGAGCTTTTGGAAACACTGGCCGTGTCGGACCGTCTGGAAAAAATATTCGGGTTGATGCAGGGCGAAATGTCTGTGCTTCAGGTCGAGAAAAAGATCAAAACCCGCGTCAAATCCCAGATGGAGCGCACCCAGCGCGAATATTATCTGAATGAGCAGATGAAGGCCATTCAGAAGGAACTGGGCGATGGCGAGGACGGACAGAACGAAGTCGCCGAACTTGAAACGAAAATCGCGGACACCAAGCTAAGCAAGGAAGCCCGTGAAAAGGCCGATGCCGAGGTCAAAAAGCTCAAGAATATGAGCCCGATGAGCGCCGAGGCGACTGTTGTGCGCAATTATCTGGACTGGATGCTGTCGATCCCATGGGGCATCAAAAGCCGCGTGAAAAAAGATCTGGCGCATGCCGAAAAGGTCTTGGACAACGACCACTATGGCCTTGAAAAGGTTAAGGAACGGATCGTTGAGTATCTTGCGGTGCAGCAGCGTTCCAAGAAACTCAAAGGCCCGATCATGTGCCTTGTGGGCCCTCCCGGTGTGGGCAAGACCTCGCTTGGCAAATCGGTCGCAAAGGCCACGGGGCGCGAGTTTGTTCGCATCTCGCTGGGTGGGGTGCGCGACGAATCCGAGATTCGTGGTCATCGTCGGACCTACATTGGGTCGATGCCGGGCAAGATCATTCAGGCGCTGAAAAAAGCGAAAACCACCAACCCATTGATCCTGCTTGATGAAATCGACAAGATGGGTCAGGATTTCAGGGGTGACCCCGCCTCTGCGATGCTGGAGGTTCTCGATCCGGAACAGAACAGCACGTTCACCGATCATTATCTTGAGGTCGAATATGACCTTAGCGATGTGATGTTCCTGACCACGGCGAACTCGTACAACATGCCCGGACCGCTTCTGGACCGGATGGAGATCATTTCATTGGCGGGCTACACAGAGGATGAAAAATCCGAGATCGCCAAGCAGCATCTGATCGCCAAGCAGATCAAGAACCACGGCCTAAAAAAGAACGAGTTCGTGCTGACGGATGGCGCGCTGAAAACGATCATTCAGCGCTACACCCGCGAGGCAGGTGTGCGAAATCTGGAACGTGAGATCGCCAAACTGGCGCGTAAAGCCGTGACAAAACTGGTGAAGAAGCAGGCGGAAACCGTTGAAATCACAACAGATAATATCGAGGATTATCTTGGCGTGAAAAAGCATCGCTATGGTCTGGCCGAGAAGGAAGACCAGATTGGTGTGGTAACGGGGCTGGCCTGGACCTCTGTCGGCGGGGATCTGCTGTCGATCGAGGCGCTGCGCTTGCCGGGCAAGGGCCGGATGAAAACCACGGGCAAGTTGGGCGATGTGATGAAGGAATCCATCGACGCGGCGGCCTCTTATGTACGCTCGATTTCGCCCTCGATCGGGGTGAAACCGCCACGCTTTGACCGGATGGACATTCACGTTCACGTTCCCGAAGGCGCGACGCCCAAGGACGGGCCAAGCGCGGGTGTGGGCATGGTGACCTCTATCGTCTCTGTGCTGACGCAGATCCCGGTACGCAAAGACATCGCCATGACGGGTGAGGTTACGCTGCGGGGGCACGTTCTGCCGATTGGCGGGCTGAAAGAGAAACTGCTGGCCGCCCTGCGCGGGGGCATCACCACGGTGTTGATCCCGAAGGAAAACGAAAAGGATCTGGCCGAAATTCCTGATAACGTCAAACAGGGGCTGAATATCATCCCCGTCGAGACGGTGGATGAGGTGATCAGACTGGCCTTGGTGCGCGCGCCTGTGGCCGTGGAGTGGGACGAAGAGGCAGAGGAAGAGGCCGCAGCGGCACGGTCTGCAATGCGCCCCACCGATGACAATGCGGCTGCCGTCGCCCATTAAAGGCCGGTTTGAACCGCTGAGACTAAGACAGGGCGCCCCTTCGGGGCGCCCTTTTCGTTAACGAATTTTGTTGCCTAGAGCGGTCTTAGGTCCAGCCTGTGGTCAGAGATTGGGCATATCCAGATAATTCAGGCTGTCTTGTCCCACTATATGTGTTCCCGGAACGACGATCTTGTGCGTCGCAGAGGTTTTTAAACAAAATCTGTACAAGTGTAGGTGGAGTGCGTTAACACTTTTGGGTATAGAGGTATCGAGGTCAAAAAAAACGGTAAGAAAATGGAGAGTGTCCGATCTTCTGTGTATCTGTGATCTGGTTCATGCTTCCTGATAGG
>CALGTJ010000340.1 GCA_937901435.1 uncultured Rhodobacter sp.
CGCTCTTCGGATTTGAGCGTGCTTGCGTTCTGAAGCATCGGGCTAGCTGCATTGGTTTCGGCGATACTCATGCCACATGTTCCGGTACAATGATTGTGTCTTCGGGATGTAGGGCAAGGCCAATTCGCTCCCCTTTGGACGGCAGGCCTGTTTGGCCCGCGCGATTGGCCGGGACGCGCACATTAATCTCGCCTGCGCTGTCGTGCTGAACAATGACCAGCACGCTGTCACCTTGATAGATTATGTCGTGCACATGGCCTGACAGATCATTGGCAGTTTTTGGCACAGCACCTGCGGTGACCTCTAGCAATTCAGGCCGGATCACCAAGCGATGGCCACCGCTGCCTTGAGCAATCGGTAAATCGGATTTTAGCACGCGCCCATTGAGCTGTGCGGTACCCTTGGCCACCGTTACCGGTAAGGAAACTGATTCACCGATAAAATCCGCGACAAAGAAACTGTGAGGTTGACGATAGAGCCGCTCCGGCGTCTCGACCTGCTCGATCCGACCGTGATTGACCACTGCAATCCGGTCCGACATCGTCAGAGCTTCGCGTTGGTCATGTGTGACATAGACAACCGTCGCATCCAGCTTTTGATGCAGCGCCTTCAGTTCTATCTGCATATGTTCGCGCAGCTTTTTGTCGAGTGCGGACAGAGGTTCATCCATCAGGATGATCTGTGGCTCGAACACCATCGCGCGGGCAAGGGCTACTCGCTGTCTTTGGCCGCCGGACAATTGAGTAATTCGCCGATCCCCATAGCCGCCAAGTTGTACCGTATCCAGCACACGCTCGGCGCGTGTCTTTTGATCGCTTTTGGAAACCCCTCGGACTTTCAGTGGATAGGCCACATTTTCAGCCACCGTCATGAAGGGAAACAGCGCATAGCTTTGAAAAACCATGCCAAGGCCGCGTTTGTGCGGCGGTGTTGCAATCATTTCTTGATCGCCAAATTGGATTGACCCGCCATCCGGACGCACAAAACCGGCCAGTGCCATCAGAAGCGTGGTTTTGCCCGAGCCAGATGGTCCAAGCAGTGTCAGGAATTCGCCTGCGGCAATATTTAACGACACATTATCGAGCGCTTTTACCGCGCCGTAAGCTTTACACAGGTTGGATATGTCTATGGGAAGGGATTGGGCAGCAGAGGACATGCAGGTTCCTAACTTAAGAATAATGGGCGCAGCGCGAACTGAACTGCGCCCAATTAGATTACTGTTGGATCAGTGTGTCGAACTCTTCAGTCAACTCACCCAATTGGCCGATGTAAAAAGCCGGGTCGACAAGAAGCTGCTTGTCGTAGTTGCTCGGATGCGTGTTGACCAACAAAGCCTGCTCATCCGAGATAATGCCAGTGTCAAACGCGCCCGTATTCACCGGACCCAAAGGCATCGTGACCGCCAGCCTCGCCTGTGCTTCGGCACTCAGCAATTCGTTGATCAGGCGCATCGCATTCTCGACGTTTGGCGCGCCTTTGGGAACCAGCAAACAATCGACATCCATCGTGCCACCATCGAATGCATAAGCGACGTCAACGCCAGATGCGATGACACTTTCCACACGGTTATGGCCCATGTGAATCACGTCTACTTCACCGTCACGCAGTAGCTGTGCGGATTGTGAGCCACCTCGATACCAAACGGTGACTTCGGGTGCGATTTCTCCCAGTTTGGCCCAGGCACGCGCGATGCCTTCGTCCGTGGCCAGCATGTCATAGACTTCTGCCATAGGTACACCATCGGCCATAAGGGCAGCCTCAAGGTTGTAGTTCACCTTGCCGTGCATGCCGCGATTGCCGGGGAAGTTTTCCAGATCCCAGAATTCTGCCCAATTGGATGGTCCAGCACCGTCAAATGCGTCGGTGCGGTAGGCAATCACTTTAGTGAAGTTGATGAAGCCAATGTAATTCTCATGGATCAGTTCTTCGGGGATACCCGTTGTGTCGACAATAGAATAATCAATCGGCTCAAGTTTGCCCTCTCGGCTGAGGGTTTCACATGAGGGCAAATCTTGCTCGGTCACATCCCAAGCGACGGCACCCGCGGTGATCTGTGCGCGGACGTCTTGAATACCGTTGGTCGTATCCTCCTTGACCGTGACATTTAGTGCACTGGCAGCAGGGTCGAGCATCGCAGAGCGCAAAGCATCTTGAAATGATCCACCCCAAGATGCAAAAACCACCTCACCTTCTGCGAAAGCTGGCGACGCCAATACCACGCTGCTGGCAACGATGCTTGCCGCAAGCGACAGTCTTTTTGTTTCATTCTTCATTTAAGATTCTCCCAAAATTTTTGTTGATTATTGAGGTTTATAACAACCTCACTCCCCTATATTTCGTTAGGCAAAACGACGTTTCATTTTTTTAACGCTTGTGCTGGAAGAGGTCAACATTTATTTTTGAACACAGGCGCTAGGTCAGTTTCCTTCAACCCAGTTGGTGATCAGCTGTAGCCATTCGAGCATAATAAAGCGGCCAGCATTCTTTACCTAAAGGGTTGCGATCCAGGGACTTTGTAATCGCGAGACGTTTGGCCAAGTAGTATTTAAAAGTGTGCTGTCAGACTAATGACTGCAAGCATCAGATTGATAGGGGCAATCAAAATCTATTCGCTCAATAATTGACGCCACTCAGCCAGAGCAGCAACACGGTTTAGCTTGAAATTGGTACGTGACTAGAGATGGCATCCCAACAAAATTACCTCCGAACGAATTTACGCCCCCAATACTAAAGGCCCGTGGTCCGAGACGCGGGGCACTGGGATTGGGGGCCCCGGTCCATGGTCCTGAGGCTCAATTGCATGGGTTGGGCACAGTAACCCCTGCTACCAGTCCATTGACTTAGACAAACCATCCAACCCCAACTGAGCTCAGGCAACGCCAGTAATAGGTCGACGGTGCGTGCTCTATTGTCCGCTAGAGCCCTGGTTCTTGGTTCCCGGTCCC
>CALGTJ010000341.1 GCA_937901435.1 uncultured Rhodobacter sp.
CTCTACCCGCATATGACTGTGCGCGACAACATGACGTTTGCGCTGAAACTGGCAAAGAAAAGCCCAGCTGAAATTGATGCCGCCGTCGAAAAGGCCGCCAATATCCTGCAACTGACACCCTATCTGGATCGTCTGCCCAAAGCGTTGTCAGGCGGACAGCGTCAGAGGGTGGCCATAGGCAGGTCGATCGTACGTGACCCAAAAGTGTTTTTGTTTGACGAACCCCTTTCGAACCTTGACGCCGCCTTGCGTGTCGCGACCCGCATTGAAATTGCGCAGTTGAAAGAATCCATGCCAGATTCGACCATGATCTATGTGACCCACGATCAGGTTGAGGCTATGACCTTGGCCACACGTATCGTGGTGCTTGCGAATAAAGGTATTGCCCAGGTCGGATCTCCTCTGGATCTTTACGAGCGGCCGGAGAATGAATTTGTCGCTCAATTTATTGGCTCTCCGGCTATGAACCTCATTCCGGGCAAGGTCACCGGGACCGGTCCACAAACAACTGTTGCTTTGGATGGGGGGGGCGTAGCTGTGTCTTCCGTTCCGACAACACAAGAGGATCTGGGGCGGGATGTGAATATCGGGGTCCGGCCAGAGGACATGATCCGCAGTGATGACGAGGATTATCTATACCGGGGCACGGTGAACATCCTTGAAGCCTTGGGCGAGGTGACGGTTTTGTACTTTGAACCCCAGGGTGGACGAGATCCTGTTATTGCAAAGCTGCCCGGCATCCATAGTGGGCTGCGCGGCAGTGACGTGCGCGTCAAAGTGGACCCGGGAAAGGTTCAGATCTTCGCCAACGGTCAATCCCTGCTGTATCGGTGAACCGGTCATGGCGCGGATCAAGGTCAGGCAAAGCAGAAAAATCAGGCTGATGCCGGTTGCAACCAAACCCGCAGCCCAGAGCGTGGGCTTTGGTGGTGGGGCATGATGGCCATGAATGCGTTGAACTGTTTGCGTCATATTGCCAATGAAACGGATTTGGGTTTCTAATATATTAAGACTGCTGAGAAAAAATCTTTTGAGCAATTAACTTCTTTTTAGTGCCTTTGCTGGCACAATTTGAGCTATGCGAGTTGTTTTGGACAGGATGAGTGAGAGCGCGTGGCAGAATGGTCTGCCGCCAGATGCGGCTGCAATGCAGCAAAGCTGGCGCTATGGAGAGGCGGCCAAAGCGCTTGGGCGCAGGGTGCATCGGGCTGAAATAACAACGTCATCCCAGCGGGTTGGGATCGCGCAGGTCCTGATTCGACCGCTTGGCCGATTGGGACAGGTGGGTTTGATGTCACGGGGACCAATTTGGGAACCAGACACGTCGAAGGAAATGCGCGGTCGTGCAATTTCGCAATTGCGGCGCAGCTTGCCGGGCCGGGGTCTGCGCCTTCTAATGTCGACACCAGAAGATGAAAACCCGGGGATTCTTCCTTTGGTGACGGGTAACTACGTTGCAGAGGTCCCTCTTTTACAAGACTTGGATGTTATGCGTGCGGCATTGCAGGGAAAATGGCGTAACGGTTTGGCTAAAGCGGAAAGCGCAGGTCTGCGCCTTAGGCTCTGTGACCGCGCAGAGAATTTGGACTGGTTGTTGCACCTTGAGACGGCGCAGCAAAAGATCAAAAGATATCAAAATTTACCGGCGACCTTTCTGTGGGCGTGGGTGTCATGCGGGCCTGCAGGGTACAAGATCTATATAGCGTATGCGCAGGGCAACCCGGTGGCGGCCATGCTGTTTATGATCCACTCGCCCGGGGTAACCTATCAGATCGGCTGGACAAGCGACGCAGGGCGCCAGGTGTCGGCCCACCATCTGTTGTTATGGCGCGCGATGCAGGACTTCGCGAAATCTGGTATAAGCCGACTGGATTTGGGCGTCGTGGATACGGTTACAACACCGGGACTGGCGCGGTTTAAATTGGGGACCGGCGCAGACCTGCGTAAATTAGGACCTACGGGGCTGGTGCTGCCGCTGCCCTCTTGGTCATTCCGGCGGGCTGGAAAAGACTTCGAATCGGGCGCAGATCCGATCACAATTGGTTCAAATTGATCGGCTTTTTCTCACGTTTGGGATCAAAGTTCACGGGGGTGGTCCGCTCGAACCGGGAAAGTTCACTTGCATTCTGGCCTGTTTTGCGGTAGCACAACGCCTGCGACGTTATCTCTCTATCGACCCTCTGTCTCCGTCATCGGCTTCAGCTCTTCGATCCAGATCTGACCTAGCCGAACCGCCGCGATCCTGTGGGCGGTACTACTGTAGGAGACATCACGATGGCAAATGGCACCGTGAAATGGTTTAACGCAACTAAAGGTTTTGGCTTTATCGAGCCAGAAGGTGGAAACAAGGACGTTTTTGTCCATATTTCCGCTGTTGAGCGCTCCGGGCTGACAGGCCTGAAAGACGGTCAAAAAGTGACTTTTGACGTTCAGTCCGGTCGTGACGGTCGTGAGTCCGCGGAAAACCTTGCTCTGGCATAAGCCAAAGCACATGCGATAGAGAGGCGGTGCATTTGCGCCGCCTTTTTTGTTGCGGGTGGTTGTCACGCGGATCATAAACGCCTGAAATGAATTAGAGAAAGACGATACCATGCCAGCAGCGATAAACCGGATCAAGGCGCGGATGCGCGCGGGGGACATGCAGGTCGGGGCGTGGTTGGGGATGGCCAATATCGTGGCGACCGAAATCGCCGGGCGCGCGGGCTATGACTGGTCCATGATTGATGCCGAGCATGGGGCGAGCGATCTGTTCTCAATCCGGGATCAACTGATCACATTGGCCTCTGTGGGCTGTCCGGGCGCGGTACGCGTGGCTGAAAACGCGACGTGGCAGTTGAAACAAGTTCTGGATCTGGGCGCACAAACGGTTTTGGTGCCCATGGTGGAAACCGGGGCGCAGGCCGAGGCGGCGGCGCGGGCGGTGTTTTACCCGCCGCAAGGGATTCGCGGTTTGGCCGCCGGAGTGGTTCGGGCCAGCGGATATGGGGCCGAGCCCGATTACGCCAGCAGCGCAAACCAGCAGATTTGTCTTATGGTTCAAGTGGAAAGCCGGGCAGGGGTCGAAAATATCGATGCGATTGCCAGCGTGGATGGTGTGGAGTGTGTTCTGATCGGCCCGTCTGACCTTGCGGCGGATATGGGTCTGCTGGATCAGC
>CALGTJ010000342.1 GCA_937901435.1 uncultured Rhodobacter sp.
GTGAAGAAGCCGGCTTGTGTCATTGGGATATGCTGGGCCAGTTCAGGATGCGCCCGTGTGAATTTCCCACAGCCAGGGTTGGCCTCATCTGCCAACAATCGAGCACGCATGGCCGCGGGCACAACGATGGGATTGCCACGTGTGGTGTTCTGGCGAGGGATTGAGATTTTCTGAACATCCCCCGCCAAATGCGCAACAATCAGAGCACGAAGATCGTCTTTTGTCAGCTGTGGTTGGTCGCCGAGCCCGATCAGATAGTGCTCCGAGCCGCGTGCCTTAAGAAGCCCGGCGCGGACGGAAAACGGTCGCCCCGCGTCGAAATCTGCATTGTGAACAAACTGGATAGGCAAGCCGTCAAAGGCGGCTTCGATTCTATCAGATTCAAATCCTGTAACGACGTATACCTGACCGTTCAAGGCTGCAATGTAGGTTTCAACGACGTGCTGGATCATCGGTTTGCCGTGGATCGGCAACAGCAATTTGTTGCAATCTTCCATGCGCCGCGACAGACCTGCAGCCAAAATGATCGCTCCAAAACTATCCATTTCGGGCGACTTTTACGAAAAGATTACGTTTGACCTGTGTCAGTTCCGCAAGAATAGACAGCGCGATTTCAGTAGGTGTGACAGCGCCAATATTCAGTCCAGCGGGTGCGCGGACAGCTGCGATTAGTGATGGATCGATACCTGCCGCGATCAGCTTTTTTGACAGACTCGCAAACTTTTTGGTGCTGCCGACAAAGGCGACGTATTCAGTAGGATCAGCCAACCCTGTTTTCAACGCGGCGAGATCGTCTTGGCCTTGCGTTGCAATCACAAGATACCGTGCGCGATTAGGTGTGCGTGCGTCCAAAGGGGCATCCACGCTAACAGTTGCGACGGCCCAACCAAACTGTGGAGCAAGCTCTATCAGCTTTTCAGCCACTGGGGATTCACCAAAGACCAGCAAATCAGGCGTGGGAAGGTAAGGTTCAATAAAGATGTCGATGGTACCTTTGGACGGGCATCCATTGCGTGCAAAATGGACGCCACCAATGTCATCGCCTGCACGCACGCCCTTTTCCGTCAGGTCCTCTTGTGGTGCGACCGAGATTAATTGGGGCTGGCCTGTCGCATAGGCCCTCAAGGTCGCGTCCTTGATCGCCCCGCGTACACAGCCGCCACCAAGCCACCCTTCAAGAATCGTTCCATCTTCGCGCATCAACGCCTTGGCACCGGGTTTGGCTGAAGTGGTTCCAGCGGTGCGTACAATCGTGGCTATGGCGAAACAGTCTTCGCCCTCGTTCAATCCGTGGTCCATTATCTGTTTGGGTGTCATAGCCGCGCCATTTCGGTCTCGAGCGCTGCCAAGTCGCCCAGAGTATTGGCTGCGCGAAACAGATCCAGATGTGGCAAGGCTCCAGCCATCGCTTGCGCTGTCGGCTCATAACCATCCCAGCCTTTGAGGGGATTAAGCCAGATGATCTTGCAGCCGCGTTTTTTCAAACGGGCGAGCGCGTCGGAAATCCCGTCAGGTGACGCGGTGTCATAGCCATCGGACAGGATCATAACGACTGTTCGGTTATCAACGAAGCGACGGCCATAGGTGCTTGCAAAAGTATCAAGACTCTCCGCAATCTTTGATCCACCCGCAAAACCTTCGGCTAGCAAAGACAATCGCGCCAACGCGCGCATTGCATCCTTGTCGCGCAAGGCCTCGGTAATCCGTACAAGGCGGGTGTGAAAGAGATAAGCATCAGCACGAAAATCGGCGCGCATTAGGCCTGTAAGGAACGCAAGAAAAATACGTGAGTAGACGGTCATCGAACCCGACACATCACAGATCGCCGTGATCCGCAGAGTGCGATCAGGCCGCTGACGTTTGGGCAAAACGAAGGGTTCGCCACCCGTCGCAAGGCTTTTCCGCATCACTTTTCGAAAGTGGATTTGATCCCCTTTGCGCGCGGCTTTTCGACGACGTGATCGCCGGTCTCTCAGTGCGGCCCCAAGGCGCAGCGCGATCTTTTCAGCCTCGGCTATATCTTCGGGGCGGACAAGATCGCGAAGGTCTTTCTTGAACAGGTTGGTCACATCCATTGCAACCAATTTGCCCTCACCGTCGCTTTCGGCTTCGCCATCGACACCGCCAGGGGCGCTCATGTCGCCCGTGCCACTGCTGGCCTCTTCACTTTCTTCGCGACTGGATTGTACGTTTTCGCTTTGACTTGGGGTCGCGGTCACGCGGGTTTTGACACGCCCGCCATTCATCCAAAAGCTGTTGAACAACCCGTCGAATTGCGCTGCTTCTTCGGTGCAGCCGGTAAACACAGATTTCAGTGCGCGGCGCGAATCGTACGGGTTTGCCGCGTTGATATGGGTCAAGGCATCCAGTGCCGCGCCCGTTTCACCAACACCAAGCCGCAAGCCGTTGTCACGTAGATGCGCAACAAACCCGGCCATTCGGGCGGCAGGCCCAGGATCGCGGGCAGCAAATTTGGTCACAAGGCTCATGCGGCTTTACCTGCCAAACGTTGTGCGATTTCTGTTGGAATCGCGTCACGGTCCATTTGCGTTTTTAACAGGGTCGTCAGCGTCGCCTGTAAAATCGCCGGATCAATCGTCAGATCGGCCACGCCAAGCCCCATCAATGCAGCGGCAAAATCAAGCATCTCGGCAATACCCGGTTTCTTTTCCAGCTCCTGTTTGCGCAAGGCCTGAACGAACCCTACGATCTGCGCGCACAGGCGATCGGTAATATCAGGATAGCGCGTGATCAGGATCGCAAGCTCGGTGTCGTGATCGGGATAGGGCACGTGGGCGTACAGGCAACGACGGCGCAATGCATCGCTTAGATCGCGCGTGCCGTTCGCCGTCAGGATAACCATCGGCCGCGTTGTCGCAGTGATTGTGCCCATTTCGGGAATGGTCACCTGAAATTCTGACAAAATTTCGAGCAAGTATGCCTCGAACTCTTCATCGGCGCGATCAATCTCGTCGATCAGCAGAACCGGTGCTTTGTCTTGGCGGATAGCCTTGAGCAGCGGACGTTCAAGCAGAAACTCATTTGAGAATATTCTTGCTTCAACAGTTTTACCCGTCTCCCCATCTTCAGAAGCTGCGCGGATTGCCAGTAGTTGGCGTTGATAATTCCATTCGTAAATTGCCTGCGCTGCGTCCAGTCCTTCATAGCACTGCAAACGGATGAGCTGGGTATTTTGAACAGCCGCCAAGACTCGCGCAACTTCGGTTTTGCCGACGCCAGCGGCCCCTTCTAAAAGCAAAGGGCGGCCCAGCGACAATGACAAATGCAGCGCCATCGAAAGATCACCAGAGGCGATATACCCCTGATCAGCCATAGCCGTTTGTAACGTTGTCCAAGTCATCGGTGTCCTCCTAGACGATGCGGGCCGCGCAAGGCAGCCCGCATCAAAACCTTAGTCGTGCATACCAAGATTGTTGGCTGTCTGCCAAATGCGCCAATGATCATGGGGCATATTGGTATGACGGTTGCCAAACGGACGGAATGCATCCTGCACCGCATTTGAGAAGCAAGGCACGCCACCGACATGTGGGCTTTCGCCAACGCCCTTAGCCCCAATCGGGTGGTGCGGGCTTGGTGTGACAGTAAAGTCAGTCTCGTAGTTTGGCACTTCCCAAGCTGTCGGCAGGAAGAAGTCCATCAACGTGGCCGTTTTGACGTTGCCCATGTCGTCATAAGCAATCTCTTGCCCCAAAGCGACAGCGAGAGCTTCGGTCAGGCCACCATGGATTTGACCCTCAATGACCATCGGGTTGATCCGCGTGCCGCAATCATCCAGCGCATAGAAACGGCGGATTTCTGGAACACCGGTGTCGACGTCGATGTCCATGACGCAGACATAAGCACCGAACGGATAGGTCATGTTGGGCGGATCGTAGTAGCTGACCGCCTCAAGACCTGGCTCAAGCCCTGGAATGGCCTGATTGTAGGCAGCATAAGCGATTTCCTTCATTGTCTTGAACTGCTCAGGCGATCCTTTGACGACGAACCGATCCACGTCGAACTCCACGTCGTTGTCGTGAACTTCTAGCAGATAGGCCGCAATCATCTGCGCCTTGGCACGGATTTTACGACCTGCCATTGCTGCTGCTGCACCCGCAACTGGAGTGGAACGAGAGCCATAGGTACCCAGACCGTAAGGCGCTGTATCGGTGTCGCCTTCCTCAATCGTGATGCTTTCAGCAGAAAGGCCAATCTCGGTCGCGAGGATTTGAGCGAAGGTCGTGGCGTGGCCTTGGCCTTGGCTGATCGTCCCAAGCCGCGCGACGGCCGATCCTGTTGGGTGGATGCGGATTTCGCAGCTGTCAAACATGCCCATCCCAAGGATATCGCAGTTCTTAACAGGTCCCGCGCCGACGATCTCGGTGAAGAAGGACAGACCGATGCCCATGACCTTGCGCGTTTCGCCACGTTTGAAGGCCTCAACCCGTTCGGCCTGTTCAGCACGTAGGCCTTTGTAGTCGACGGCCAATAACGCTTTGTCCCACGCGGTTTGATAGTCGCCGGAGTCGTATTCCCAACCAAGGGCAGCCGTATATGGAAACTGCTCTTTCTTGATGAAGTTGATCGAGCGCAGCTCTGCGGGGTCCATGTTGAGTTCAATCGCGAGGACTTCGATCATGCGCTCAATGAAATACACAGCCTCAGTGACACGGAATGAACAGCGGTATGAAACGCCGCCCGGGGCCTTGTTGGTGTAGACACCGTCAACGCCAAGATAGGCGACGGGAATGTCATAGGATCCCGTACAGATGTTCATGAAACCCGCTGGGAACTTGGTCGGGTCGGCACAAGCATCAAACGCGCCGTGATCGGCTGTGACGTGGCAATGCAGCCCAGTGATCTTGCCCTCTTTGGTGGCGCTGATCTTGCCCTTCATCCAATAATCGCGGGCGAAGGCAGTGGACATCAGGTTTTCCATCCGGTCCTCGACCCATTTTACAGGAACGCCTGTGACGATAGATGCTACGATTGAGCAGACATAGCCGGGATAAACGCCAACTTTGTTGCCAAAACCACCACCAATATCGGGGGAAACGACACGGATATTATGCTCTTCAATACCTGACAGCAGTGATGCAACCGTGCGCACCACATGCGGGGCTTGGAAAGTGCCCCAAAGGGTCAGTTTGCCGTTCACTTTGTCCATCGACGCAACAGAACCGCAGGTCTCAAGCGGGCAAGGGTGGGTGCGGTGATAGTACATTTCTTCAGTGGCAACAACATCGGCGTTGTCGATCACTTGATTGGTGGCTTCTTCCTCGCCGGCTTCCCACGTGAAGATGTGATTGGGGTGCTTGCGTGGGCCGTGCGCACCGTTGGGGATTGATCCGTCTTCGGCCACTAAATCCTCACGAAGGACAACATCCGATTGCAGGGATTTAAATGGATCGACGATGACTTCGAGTTCTTCGTAATCCACCTCGACCAATTCAACCGCGTCGGCTGCGATGTAACGGTCGTTGGCCACGACAAAGGCGACCTCTTGGCCTTGGAACAAGACCTTACCGTCGGCTAACACCATCTGTTTGTCGCCAGCCAGCGTGGGCATCCAGTGCAGGTTCAACGGTTCAAGGTCTTTGGCCGTCAGAACCGCGACAACACCAGGCAGCGCCATTGCAGCTTCGATGTTAATCGACTTGACCCGCGCGTGGGCGTAGGGCGAGCGCACAAAATCGCCGTGCAACATGCCGGGTAGTTTGATGTCATCGACGTAGTTGCCCTTGCCTTGGGTGAAACGTGCATCTTCGACCCGCTTGCGCGAGCAACCCATGCCCTTAAGGCCAGCTACCCGTTCTTCGCGTGTGATTTCGTCCTTCATTGCGCCGCCTCCTTGGCTGCATTCATCTCAGACGCTGCTGAAAGAATTGATTTCACGATGTTCTGGTAGCCCGTGCAGCGACAAATGTTGCCGGCAATACCGAAGCGGACGTCTGCTTCGGTCGGGTTTGGATTTTCTTCCAGCAGCTTAGCTGCACGCGTGATCATGCCCGGTGTACAATAACCGCACTGAAGGCCGTGGTGTTCTTTGAAGTTTTCTTGCAGGACGTGCAGCGCGTCTGGGTTGCCCAGCCCTTCGATGGTAGTGACATGAGCGCCGTTGGCTTGTGCCACAAAAACGGTGCAGGATTTCACAGACTTGCCGTTCATCGTGACCGTGCAGGCCCCACAATGGGACGTTTCACAGCCGACGTGTGGACCAGTGATGTTGAGCTTTTCCCGCAACGCGTAGATAAGCAGTTCGCGCGGTTCAGCGAGGAATTCGTGATCTTCGCCGTTGACGTTGAGATTGACGTGCATCTTGTTTGACATGTTTATTTCTCCTCTATGCCCGTGACCAAGCGCGCGCGATGGCGCGGCCAAGAACGATACCAGCGGCGTGGCGTTTGAATGCGACAGGGCCGCGGTTGTCTTCTGTTGGATCGATGTCACCCAGCATGGCGGTGACGGCAGCTTTCACGGCCGCTGCATCGCAGGCTGTGCCAACGAGTGCCGCGCCTGCGCCTTCAGACCAGACCGGTGTATCGCTGAGGTTGGTCATCGCGATTGAGGCCGCACCGACTTTGTCGCCCTCTTTCGAAATCTGCACTGCTGCAGCGGCGGTGGCATAATCACCAATTTTGCGCTTTTGTTTTTCATAGGCGAAGCCCCCGACGGGGGCTGCAAAGCTCACAGCAGTCAGGACCTCTTCGTCTTCCCGCTCGGTCATGTAGGCGGCCTCGTAGAAATCGCGCGCATCGACCACTCGGTCCCCGTCAGGGCCAACGAGGTGAAACTGTGCGTTCAGGCATTGCATCAAGCCAGGCATGTCGTTGCCAGGATCCCCGTTTGCGACGTTGCCACCCACGGTGCCCATGTAACGGACCTGTGGGTCTGCAATTTGCAGGGCTGCCTCTTTCATGATTGGGGCGGCCTTTTCCATCTCTGCAGAATTGATGATCTCGTGCTGAGTAATCATCGCGCCGATCTTAATGGTGCCCCCTGTAATTGTGATCCCGTTAAGCCCCTCAATTGCTTGCAAATCAATCAGATGCGGAACCTCGGCCATCCGCAGCTTCATCATCGGGATCAGACTGTGCCCACCCGCGATCACCCGCGCATCATCTCCATGTTCTTGAAGCAAGGCGATTACGCCTGCCATGTCTTTCGGCCTGTAGTACTCAAACGCTGCTGGTATCATTGCTTCGCCTCCCGTTTCCGCAATCAAATTAAGAATTAATGATTGTACGAAGCGGGATGCAGGCGCTTGCGTTTATCAACGAAGTGATTGCGATTTTGCACGAAATACGCCTCAGACTGCTCGAACTGCGAAAGCCTACAGACCCAATGCGTCGCGGACGAGCTTTAGATTCGAGCGGCTGACCGGAACAGAGGGCAGCTTGGCGTCGCTAAAGCGACAAATACCGTTGTCTTTTAGCCGCTCAAAATGCTCGACCAGCTTTGGGTTCACCAAATAGCTTCGGTGGGTTTTGATAAACCCAGCCCCATCCAGCCGCTTAAACGCCTCGGTGATTGGCCAAGCGCAGAAGTGTTGTTCTTTCAGGGTGTAAACTTTGGTGTAATGGCCTTCGGCGCGCACAAACGCGACCTGAGCGGGATCAATCAATTGCGTAACCCCATTGCGTTCGCAAGGAATGCGTAAAGCTATTAGTACAGGTGCTGACAAAGTGGGCACCTTGGAGGCACTCGCCAAAACCACAGAAGGTTCCACCGCTTGGGGCGTGACCGGATCAAGGAACGTCACTCCCATCCAGAGGAAAGCGCCAAAGATGACAAAGCTTGATAAGATAACGCCCATCGCGAGCGTTTCGTTACTCATGACTGGGCCGAATTCATTCAAAGTCGGAACAACGACAAAATTGGTCCCAGCCATGGCAGCAAAATGAACAGCGCTGACTGCGGCCCCAAAGCACAACGTTCCAAATAAGATATTGCGATTTGTACGTTGACCATACGCAATCCAGAACGCGGCAATACAAAGCAATACAGCAGACACCACGGCCATAATGATACCTGAAGGTGTATAGACCGCGCGGCACAATTGCAGACCGACCATGCCCACATAATGCATCGCCAGAATTCCAAAGCCAACCAACGCGCCTGCCGCAGACAAGGTGAAAGGTGTCCGTTGGCGAAAGTGCAGTAACAGCAAAGCCGTCCCCACAATAAGAATAGCCAGCAAAGCGGACGCGAGCGTTATCGCCGCATCATAATAAAAAAGGATGGGCATCTGCATGCCAAGCATTGCCACGAAATGCATCGACCAGATACCACCGCCCAAAGCGACCGCCGACATTGCTATTGACGCTTTGCGACGCAAAACGCTTTGCTTGGAAAGATCCTTGGACAACGTCAAACCCGTGAAGCCTGCGATAAAGGCAACTACGATCGATGCGATGACAAGCGCAGTGTTATGGCTAACGTCTAGGAATTCCATGTCGCTTGTATGCACCAAATTTTATACAAATCAAACCAATAAGATCGGCTATCAACTCAATCTTACGCCATCAACCAAGTGTGCCAGATGCCACTTACAGGCATTTTACCCGCCTATATGAGTGCGCTTGTGACCGGACAAGACACACCGAGCAGGCGGCATGGCTTTCGGGAGTACTAGAGGCCAACGGGAACTTCACTTTATAAACTAAGTGCCGAAAATTATCTGTGTTGGCGTGCTGGTTTGTTCCGGTGCGCCTCTTGCGTATAATCATGGACCGCAGTCTTATAAATCTTACCGAGGCACTGTCAGACTAATGATTGCAAGCATCAGCTTTATGGGGCAATCGAAATCTACACGCTCAATAATTGACGCCACTCAGCCAGAGCAGCGGCACGG
>CALGTJ010000343.1 GCA_937901435.1 uncultured Rhodobacter sp.
ATCACTCTCATACCGCAGCCGCCAACCGACCGTGGTGAATAATCCGGGCTAAAGGACAACGCTCCCGGCTTACGTGTTGAATTGGCGTTTCCTGCCGCTGGCAGGCCAGAGGCGCATGACAGCACAAAGAGTTGAGCGCCAGCACCTGATCGGGCACCTGATCCCACCGGGACAGTCTGACAGGTGATATCTAGCGCGGCTCTGACAACGCCCGTGTGATCTGTTCCAGAAACCGAGAGGCCGAGACGGGCAAAGTCCGACTGCGCTTGCGCCCCAGCAGCAACACTCCGCCCGGCACATCCCGCGTGTCGATCGCGCGGCTGACAATGGCCTTGTTCTCGCTGTCCTGCGGCGCGCCGATCTGCACCTGAAAGGTGACCGCCTGCGTCGTGGCCACATGCGCCGTCAAAAATTCAAACGAATTGCTTTGCAGGATCGGTGGCTTCCGGAACGTCTTGCCGTACAACGCCTTTTCCAGCAGCATCCGCCCGCTGAACCCCTGCAAGGCCAAGGCAACCGGGTATTCATAGCATTGCCGCAACCGCAGAACCGAATGGCGGGCCAAAGGGTGATCGCGCGCCATGATGGCGGCGAGGCGCTGGGGAACGGCCAGATGCACCTCGTAATCCGGCACAGATTTTTCGTCAAACACCAGCACGATATCCACCAGAAACGCCTCTAGCGCCTCAGCGGCTCGCGTGTGTTCCATCACCTGAACGTCAAAGGTCACCTTTGGGTGTTCGATTTGGTATCGGGCAATCTGAGCGGGCAGAAAATAGGGCATCAGCGCCTGAGAGCATCCGATATTCACATGCCCGCACCGCAGCCCTGCCAGATCCGCGATCCGCGAATGCAGGCGATCATTGTCGGCAAGGCTTTGGCGTATATGCAGAATCGCCAGCTCTCCGGCCGCGTTCAACCGCACGCCCTTGCTGGTGCGCTCGAAGATCTCAAAGCCAAGCTCTGTCTCGTAACTTTGCAAGCGGCGCTGCACCGCAGAGGGCGTCTGGAACACCTGCTCTGCTGCTGCGCGGATGGATCCGGTACGTTCAATCGCGTCGATCATGCGGAAGGTGACGAGGTGTTTCATGCGCTCAATTATAGCCCGTGTCGCGTTTTGGGCAACGGGGACAAGAAAAAATAGCACAAGACAGCAACGCCAAGCTGGTGAACACTCAGGGCCAACAAGACGATGCTGCGATACCGACTCGGGGGGACGAACAACACCAGAGTCTCGGGCGCGAAACGCATCCGCTGCCAAAGATCTATCACACAACATCCAAGGCCCAACCCCAAGGGCCTGAACCGACAATCAGATATTGGAGAGACATAATGACCCTGACACGCCGCAGCTTTACCAAACTCGCCACCGCTGGCCTTGCGACTGGCCTCACCTCTGGACTGGCCGCCCCCGCACTTGCCCAGAGCAAGACAAAGATGAAAATGATCCTGAACTGGACCTATCAAGGGCCGCAGTCGTGGTTCTTTCTGGCGCAGGACAATGGCTATTTCGACGAGGCCGGGATCGAGATGACGATCGATCAGGGCAAAGGCTCTGGTGCGGCGGTCGGTCAGGTTGCGGGCGGGGCCTATGATGTGGGCTTTGGCGATGTGCACGCGCTGATCCGTCTGGCGGGCACCACCGACGAAGAAACCCCGATCTGCGTCTATCAGATGTACAACAAACCGCCCTTTACCGTCGCCGTTCTGTCAGGCTCTGACATCATGACCGCCGAAGACCTGCAGGGCCGCAAGCTGGGCGGGGCGGCCAATGACGGCGCATTGAAGCTCTTTCCCGCTTTTGCAAATGTGGCCGGTCTGGACACCTCGGGCATCGAGATCCTCAATTTCCAGTCCAACCTGCGCGAGCAGATGCTGAAATCCGAACAGGTCGAGGGCGTGTTTGGCTATGTGAACACGATCCGTTTTTCGGCCAAGCTGTCGGGGATGGATCTGGACAAGGACATCCGTTTCATCAACTACGGCGATTACGGGATGGATCTGTATTCCAACGGCATGATCGTGTCCAAACAGATGGCCGCCGAGAACCCAGAGGCGATCAAAGGCATGGTCTGGGCGATCAACAAGGGCGTGGCCGATACGCTGGCCGATCTAGACGCGGCTGTTGATTCTGTCGCTGCACGCGAGCCGCTGATCAACAAACCCGTCGAAAAGGAACGCCTGATCGCGACATTGCAGGACGAGATGAACCACCCCGAACTGGCCACAACCGGTCTGGGCGCGGTCGATCCCGCCCGGTTCAAGACATCCATCGATATCGTGGTGGCCGCCGATGGCCTGCCGCGCACGCCGGATGCGTCGGAAATCTACACCGACGCCTTCCTGCCCGCCGCCGACGAGCGCATTTTCAAGCTGCTCTGAGACAAAAGATGGACCTGCACCTGAAAGACAAGATCGTGGTGGTCACGGGCCCCGCCAAGGGCATGGGCGCCGCGATCTCATTGGGGTTCGCGCGCGAAGGCGCGCACCTCGCCCTTCTGGGGCGCGACACGGCAGCCATCGAACCGGTCGCTGAAAGTGCCCGTGCGCTTGGGGTGCAGGCAGAGATCTTTGCCTGTGATGTCACCGATGCCGTGGTCGTGGACGCGGTCATTGCGCAGGTGCTGGCCCGGTTTGACAACCGCATCGACGTGCTGGTCAGCGTCGCGGGCGGGACCGGGCCGATTGGCAAGACCGGGGTGGAAACGACCGTCGCGGAATTTGACGAGATCGTGCATCTGAACATGCGCGGTCCCTTCAACCTGATCCGCGCCGTCGCCCCGACCATGCAACGCCAGAAAAGTGGCAAGATCGTCAATGTGGGCGGCACCTTCGGAATGCGCGGGCGCGCGATGCGCATGGCCTATTCCAGTTCGAAATGGGGCCTGCGCGGGCTGACCAAAAGCTTTGCGCTGGAACTTGGCGCGGACAATATCAACGTCAATCTTGTGGCCCCCGGCATGGTCGATGGTCCGCGCTTCCGAACCAAGGTCGTTCCGCAAGTCGCCGCGCAACATGGCATTTCCGAAGACGAGGCCGCCACGCGCCACGCCAGCGATTATGCCCTTGGCCGGATCAGCACCGACGAGGATATCGCCGCCGCCACGCTGTTCCTTGCCTCTGAACACGCCCGTCAAATCACCGGAGTGGACCTGCCCGTCGATGGCGGATGGGCTGCCCTGTAAGGACTATGAATGTTTGATCTTATTCTCAAAGGCGGCACCGTGGTGCACGAAACCGGACGCGAGATCGCTGATATCGCCATCACCGGAGAGCTGATCGCCGCCATCGCCGCCCCCGGCACGCTGGGCGAGGCACGCGAGGTTGTCGACGTGACCGGGCACCACCTGATCCCCGGCGGCATCGACATGCATGTGCATTTCCGCGAACCCGGATACACCCACAAAGAAGACTGGGGCACTGGCACGCAGGCCGCCGCCATGGGCGGGGTGACGACGGTGTTCGAGATGCCCAACACCCATCCGCCCACACGCTCTGTCACCGAGTTGCGCCAGAAACAGGATTGCGCGCGCAAGGCCTGTGTGGATTTCGGGCTGTATGGCCTGCTGGCAGAGGATAACATCGACGAGATTCCAGGGCTGATCGCGGCTGGGGCGAATGCGTTCAAATGCTTTATGGGCAATACGTTCGGCAATCTGCCCTCGCCCTCTACCGGGGCGATGCTGGAGGGGTTCGAAAAAGTCGCGCCATCCGGTTTGCGCATTTCCCTGCACGCCGAAACCGCGTCAATCATGGCCTGGCGGCAGGCAAAACTAGAGGCGGCGGGGCTGAACGCGCCGCTGCATCACATCGCCGCGCGTCCCGAAGTGGTGGCAATAGAGGCCGTCGCGCTGGCTGCCATCCTTGCCGAGTGGACCGGCGCGCGCATCCACGTGCTGCATATTTC
>CALGTJ010000344.1 GCA_937901435.1 uncultured Rhodobacter sp.
TGGGGATCGAGGGCGCGGCTGTTGCGGCGGCGGCGGCTCTTGTCAACTAACCTCGCCCCAATCGGGATAGCGCGCCAAGCCGATGGGCTTGGCGTCTTGGTTTCTTGCGCTGTGCCATGACCGACTGGCCGGCGGGATATGACCGGATCGTGTTGGGCGAGGTCGACAGCACAAATGCAGAGGCGGCGCGGCGTGCGTCTGATCTGACTGTGCCCACATGGATCCTTGCCCTGACCCAATCTGCGGCGCGGGGCCGTCGGGGGCGTGCGTGGTCGATGCCTGCGGGGAACTTCGCCGCCACATTGGTGCTGCGGCCCACCGAAACACCCGATGTTGTCGCGTTACGCAGTTTCATCGCCGGGCTGGCGCTGTTTGACGCTTTGGTTGCGGTCACTGGCCGGACAGATCCCTTTGCCCTGAAATGGCCCAATGACGTGCTGGTCAATGGTGGCAAAGTCGCGGGCATCCTGCTGGAAAGTCTGGGGCAGGGGCAAGGTGTGCAGCACCTCGCGATCGGGATCGGCGTTAATCTGGCCCATGCCCCAGAGGTCAGCGCGGTCGAGGCCGGGGCGACGCGGCCCGTGTCTGTGTTTGCCGAAACCGGTATCGCACTGTCCCCCCTGGATTTTCTGACGCCTCTTGCCAGCGCCTATGCAAGTCTGGAACATCAGTTCACCACCTATGGCTTTGCCCCGATCCGCGAGGCCTTTCTGGCCCGCGCTACCCGCCTTGGTCAGGTGATCACCGCCCGCACCACCCGCGACGAGATCACTGGCACCTTCGAGACCATCGACATGGCCGGGGCCATTGTTCTGAGCACACCAACGTCCCGGCACGCGATCCCCGCAGCCGATATCTATTTCTAAAGGAGAGCACACATGCTGCTCTGCATCGACACTGGCAATACCAACACGGTCTTTTCCATCTGGGACGGCACCACGTTCCTGAAGACCTGGCGCGCCTCGACCGAACATCAGCGTACGGCGGATCAGTATTTCGTCTGGCTGACCACGCTGATGGGCGCGAACGGGCTGAAGGATATTGTCATCGACGAGGTCATCATCTCGTCCACCGTGCCCCGCGTGGTCTTTAACCTGCGTGTCCTGTGTGATCGTTATTTCAACTGTCGGCCGATGGTCGTCGGCAAGCCGGAATGTGCGCTGCCGGTGCCCTACCGCGTCGCGGCCGGCACCCGCCCCGGTCCGGACCGTCTGGCCAATGCGGCCGGTGCCTTTGACCGTCACGGCGGCAATGTGGTGGTGGTCGATTTTGGTACGGCGACAAATTTCGACGTGGTGGCCGAGGATGGTGCCTATGTGGGCGGGGTCATCGCGCCCGGCGTGAACCTTAGCCTTGAGGCGCTTCATGCCGGTGCGGCCGCCCTGCCGCATGTGGATATCAGCCAGCCGGAAAAGGTCATTGGCGAGGATACGGTCTCTTGTATTCAGTCGGGTGTGTTCTGGGGCTATACTGGCCTCATCCAGGGTTTGACGCGGCGCATAAAAGAAGAATACGGCAAACCGATGAAAGTGATCGGCACAGGCGGACTTGCCCCATTGTTTGCGACGGGGGATGTGCTATTTGATCGGATCGAAGATGATCTGACGATGCACGGTTTGACCGTGATCCATCGCTACAACAAGGAAAACCAATAATATGAGTAGCGAGCGGCTTATCTACCTGCCCCTTGGCGGCGCGGGCGAAATTGGCATGAATGCCTATGTTTACGGCTATGGTCCGGCGGATAAGGAACGCTTTATCCTTGTGGATCTGGGGGTTACCTTTCCGGATATGGACACGTCACCCGGCGTCGATCTGATCCTGCCGGATATCGAATGGCTGGCAAAACGCGCGGATCGGCTGGATGCAATCTTTATCACCCACGCCCACGAGGATCACATCGGCGCGATCGGTCATCTGTGGCGTCGCCTCAAGGCGCCGATGTATGCGCGTGCCTTTACGGCCCATATCGGACGGCACAAGCTGGATGAACACGGCGTTGACCCAAAAGAACTCAAGACCGTTTCGCCCTGGCCCCATATGGTGCAG
>CALGTJ010000345.1 GCA_937901435.1 uncultured Rhodobacter sp.
TCACTGGCTGATGCCCAAGCTTTTGGATTTCACCCGCCGCCACCCGGATATTCGTGTGCGCTTTGACACTAGGGTCGAGCCGCTGGATTTTCGGGGCACCCATCTGGATGTGGCGCTTCAGCTTGGCAATGGTGACTGGCGTGATGCGCGGACCCGCAAGCTGTGGGACGAAGAGGTCGATGTGGTGTGCAACCAGACCTATCTGGACTCTATTGGCGGGCTGGAGCGCGCCGAAGATGTCAGCAAGGGCGAGTTGTTGCATTCGCGTTATCGACGGCGCGCGTGGGAGTTCTGGGCGCGTGCGGTCAATGTCGATATGGATTTCAACACCGGCACGGATTTCGAGACGTCGCTGCTGACGCTTTCGGCAGCACAGCAGGGGTTTGGGCTTGCCATTGGGCAGCTTGCGCTGCTGGACGGCGAGATCGCAGAGGGACGGCTTGTGCGCCCGCTGAACCGGGCGATCCCGACCGGGGCGGCCTTTTATGTGATCTGGCCGACCACGGTCTCGGTCAGCGTCAAGACCAAGAGGTTTATCGACTGGTTGCTGGATCAGGCCAACCAGCCGCGCGAGTTCTTCAAGTCGCAAACACCGGATGCCCCCTAATCGTATCAGACCGGGGATTGGCCGAGCCTTACCTCTACTCAGGTCTAATGGGGCGAAACCCCTGCTAGACTGACCTGACATTTGTTAGGGGGACCGCCAGAATGGTCGGACGGTTAGAGGGTAAGATCGCGATCATCACCGGCGCGGGGCAACAGCCGGGGGCCACGCCGGGCAACGGTCGAGCCACCGCGATCCGTTTCGCCCAAGAGGGCGCGACCTGTGTGCTGGTCGACATCAACGCAGATTGGGCTGAGGAAACCCGCCGGATGATCGGTGGCGATGCGGTCGTGGTGCAGGCGGATGTGACAGATGAGGCCGCGTGCCAATCCATCGTCGGGCAAACACTGGACCAATACGGGCGGATCGACGTGTTGCACAACAATGTGGGCCTGTCCAAAGGCGACCGCGCGACACCGGATCTGGACGCCGACGTCTGGGACCAGATCATGACGCTGAACCTTAAAAGCATGTTCATGCTGTGCAAGGCGGCGCTGCCCTCGATGCGTACCCGGCAAAGCGGGTGCATCCTGACGATCTCGTCGACCTCGTCCCTGTCGATGCGGCCCACCGTGGGCTACAAGACCTCAAAGGGGGCAATCAACACGTTCACCCAACATATTGCAGGCGAAAATGCGCGCTATGGCGTGCGGGCGAATTGTATCCTGCCCGGTCTGATCGACACGCCCATGGCGATAGAGCGCCGCGCGGCAGAGACGGGGCGGACCCGCGAGGACATAAGGGCAGAGCGCGATGCCCTGGTGCCTATGGGTCATATGGGACAGGCGTGGGACGTGGCGAACGCAGCGGTGTTTCTGGCGTCTGACGAGGCAAAGTACATCACGGGCGCGCTGTTGCCCGTTGATGGCGGACTGCTGCTGAAACGGGGATAGAGCGATGGACAGTAATCCACTGATGCGATTTGCGCAGGCGGCAGACGACTGGTGCAGCTGCCCTTTGAACGACGCAATTGCCCATGATGCCCGCCGCGCGGTGCTCGACTGGTTCGCCGCGCTGCTGCCGGGCTGTGTCGAGGGGCCGGTCATTCCCCTATCCCGCGCGCTTGCCTCTGGGCGCGGTACGGGGCGCGCGGTGGCCTATGTGGATGGTGCTTTTGGCAGTGCACGCCATGCGGCGTTTCTGAACGGTGTGGCAAGCCATACGGTTGAGTTCGATGACATTTTTCGCGATGGCGGCTATCATCCCGGCAGCCCGACGATTTCCGCAGCCCTCGCTGTGGCGCAGGATGTGGGCGCGCCGGCAGAGACCTTTTATCGGGCCGTGATCGGTGGCTATGATGTGGGTTGCCGGATCGCGATGGCCCTGCAACCCAGCCACTACCGCGACTGGCATATTACCGGAACGGTCGGCACCATGGGGGCGGCTGTGTCTACCGCAATGCTAAAGGGCTGTGACGCGGCCGGGATCGGCCATGCGATTGCCATCGCCAGCAGCTTTGCCGGGGGGCATCAGGAAAACCTGCAAGGACAGGGCCAGACGAAACCTTTGCACTGTGGCCATGCCGCCGAGGCAGGCGTTTTGGCAGGACTTGCGGCGGCGGCGGGGGTCACCGGCTCGCCCGACAGTCTGCATGCGCCGCATGGTTATGCAGCGGCCAGCAGCGACAGCACCGGCAATTGGACGGCGGCGTTTGCAAGCCTTGGGGACTGGACGCCGATCTCTCGGATGACCTTTAAAAACCACGGGTGTTGCGGGCATATCTTTCCGACGCTTGATGGTTTGCGTGCGATGCAGGCCAAGCGTGCCTTTGGTCCTGACGACGTGGCGCGGATCGAGATCCTCGGATACGGTCCAACGGTGGCGATCTGTGACCGGATGCAGGTCATCACCCCGCGTGATGCCCGTTTCAGCGTGCAATATTGCACTGCGGCCCTGCTATACACCGGGGGCGTGCGCATGGCCGCCTTTACGCCAGAGGCGATGGCGCGCGGTGATTTGCGCACGTTCATGCATAAGGTGCAGGTGCGCGAGGACGCAGAGATTGCCGCCCGATATCCGGCGCAGCGGCAGGCGAAGATCAAGGTCACCTTGACCTCGGGCGAGGTGCTGGAGCATTTCCAACCGACCCGCAAAGGCGACCCGGACGACCCGTTAAGTGACGCTGAGCTTTTCGAAAAATATGACGAACTGACCACCGGCGTTGTCAACGCACAAGATGCCGCGCAGCTGCGTGACACCATTATGACCTCTCGTGACCTGCCCGGTGCCGTGTCCCTGACGTCCTCGCCTCACCGCGCCGATTGAACCGAACAGCATCAAGGAAAAACCAATATGAAAGACAATAGCACCGGTTCGATTCCGACAGCCGAGTTCATTGAGACCGAAGTGCGGGGCGTCACTGCCATCATCCGTCTGAACCGCCCCGAAGTGCGCAATGCGATCAACGACCAAATGCGATCAGAGCTGATTGCTGCCTTTGAATGGGCGGATCGCACGTCCGAAGTGCGCGCCATTATCCTGACGGGGGCAGGCAAAGGCTTTTGCTCTGGTGGCGATATCAGCGGGATGCGCGAACGGCTGAACGCGCCGCAGGGTGATGTCGCCTTTAACGGCTGGAAGCGTCAGAAACAGACCCATCGCGGCGTGGCGGTGATCCATGGCTGCACCAAGCCGGTGATTGCGGCAATGAACGGGGCGGCCTTTGGTCTTGGGCTTGATATGGCAATGGCCTGTGATTTCATCGTCGCGGTTGAGGGTGCGAAAATGTCGATGAGTTTCCTCAAGCGCGGGCTCGTCTCTGACGGTGGGGGCATGTATTTTCTGCCGCGCCGGGTTGGGTTGTCGCGGGCAAAAGAGCTGATCCTTTCGGGGCGCGTGGTGCTGGCGGACGAGGCGTTGTCGATAGGGATGGTGGACCGGGTGACCTCTGCTGACGCATTGATCGACAGTTGCGTCGATTGGGCCAAAGTCCTGACACAGGGGTCGCCCGCCGCCGTGGCACTGACCAAGGCTATTCTGGACAAGACCTTTGAAAGTTCTGACGAAGAGATCTTTGCGCTGGGCCGACAAGCGCAGGCGATCTGTTACACCACAAAAGAGCACCGCGCCTTGGTCGAGGCCTTTCTCGACAAGGCTTAGGCGGGATCGTATCGCTCGCTGTACTGCCATTGGGACAGAGGCCTTGGTGCGCAAGGTCGCGCCGTGCCCGGTCAATGGTTCACAAATCTGTGCGTTTCCAGCCGTGCTGTGAAAATCCAGGGTCAAGTGATTGCGTTTTCCCGCATGTGGTTTACCCAAAAGGAAACCCATGAGTGGAGACCAGAATGCACAAGACTTTAGCGATGCTCATGCTGTTCTGTGTGGCCAATCCGGCCTTTGCCCAAGACTGCCCGCCCAAGTACCGCTTTGTTGATTTTGGCAGCAAAGGCGTTGATGGGGTGATGCGGCGCGGCGGCACCATTTTTCGCGCTTTTGATGGCAGCGGCGCGTTTCTGTTGCGCAACGAACGGACGGTTTGCCGCGCGGTGGAAGAGACGTCCAGGGACGGTCGCGCGTTGCCAATTCCCGTTGTGTCGCGCATCGACATTGATCCGGCCATTGCGGGGATGGAGGTGATCGACCTGCGGTTGGCAGAGATAGAGGATGTCGTTGCCGCATCAGAGGCCAATGCAGAGCGTCACCGGGACAGGCTAAACCAGACCGACGCGATCATTGCGCGCGCTCAGACCTTTCTGTGTGCGAGCACCAATCAGGCCGATGCTGTAAGTTGTCAGCTTTTGTCACCCTACGAGGGCAATGCGGCTCTGGTCGTTTATTGCTTGGGACAGAGGTGCGAGATGCCGGTAATGGTGCGGGATACCCAGCTTGCCATTGGTGCGGTTTGGCATCGCAATGCAATGGATCCTGAAACGCTTGGACAGGAAATATCCGATAAAATACAACGCATTCACGATTTTTTCGAAGAACAGATCTAAGCGGCTAAGATTGGGGTGCGCTATCGCCGTCGCGGCTATTTCCCGATCAGCCCCCTTGGCCCGCCCGCGATCAACAGCGCGACATCGGCCATGGCACGCGTGGGCGAGACGCCCGGAGGCACGGCAATGTAGCAGGGCCGCCAGTCGGGACGGAATTTCTGCTTGAAGGCACGCAGGCCCTCGAAATTATAAAACGCGCCGCCATGTCGGTACAGGAACCGTCCGAACCTGCTCCAGAGACGCTCGACCGATTTTGACGACAGTCCTGCCAGAGGGGCCATCCCCAGACTGAACTCTGTGGCGGTGGATTCAGGAGCGAAGCGCAACGGTTGTATTGAAGCGGATCGTGAGCGGTT
>CALGTJ010000346.1 GCA_937901435.1 uncultured Rhodobacter sp.
CAAGGAACAGACCACGCAGGTTTACTGCGATCTGTTTGTCGAAATCATCAAGCGGCATAGACGCAAGCGACCCTTCGATCATAATGCCCGCATTGTTCACAAGCACGTCGATGCGGGACAAAGTTGCAAGCGCTGCAACAACCGTTTCAGGTCGCGTTACATCCGCGATCAGATCGGCATCTGCGACATCAAGCCCTTTCACGTCAAAGCCGTCGGCCCGAAGTGCCTTGCACACAGCTGCGCCAATGCCACCTGTGGCACCTGTAACGACCGCGATCTTCACCACGGCACCTCGCCCCGGTCGATACCCAAGGTCTGCCCCGTGATGTTCGCTGATGCCGTGCTGCCGAGAAATAGATAGGCGCCAACTATGTCTTCGGGTTCCATCAACCCACCGCCAAGCGATTGCGCCGCTTCCACGTCGCCAATGATCTCTCCCTCGGAACGACCTGTACGTGCTGCCAATACGCGGGCGGATCTGACTGCCGCCTCGGTGCGGACCCAACCTGGAGCAACTGCGTTAACCCGTATTCCTCGCGGGCCAAGCTCTTTCGCCCACGTCTTTGTCAGTCCGATTACACCATGTTTTGATGCGACATAGGCACCAAAAAGCGGCTCGCTGACGCGCCCCCAGATTGACGCTGTATTCACGATGCGCGCGCCGGACAGCATATTTGGAAGGGCGTGTGCAGTCACAACAGCCATGCCAACAACATTGACCTCGACGATCCGATGAAACAGCGCAAGCGCTTCTGGCGCTGCGTCATCCGCCGGTGTTATCCGTTCCAGACCGGCGTTATTGACCAGCACGTCAATTTGACCAAAATCCGATAAAGCGGCTGAAATCGCAGCCGCATCTGTGACATCCGCTTGGATCGCCTTCGCCCCGATTTTCGCACCGACATCGCCAACGGCGGCATCTTCTGCCAGGATCGTGACCTCGGCCCCTGCTTTGATAAAAACCTTTGCCACCGCGAGCCCTATGCCGCGGCTCGCGCCTGTAACAAGGACACAGCGCCCTTTTAAGTCTGTCATCAAGTGTTCTCCTCTACAGAAGCGGTTGAACGGACGAGGTGCAGCAGTTCGTTGCGCAATGCGAAAAACTCAGAGCTTTCGCGCAGATCAAGAGACCTGTCACGGCCCAGCTTTTATGAGATATCGACCTCGGCCAGAATGCATGCCGGTCGTCGCGTGAAGACAATGACACGGTCAGCTAAAAATGCTGCCTCTTCGACATCATGCGTGACGAAGATCACGGTCTTGCCTTCATCCTGCTGCAGGCGGCGCAATTCCAGCTGCAGATATTCCCGACGCTGCGCATCAAGCGCGCCAAAGGGTTCGTCCATCAGCAATATTTCTGAACCGGCTGCCAAAGTCCGTGCAATGGCGACGCGCTGCCGCATTCCGCCTGATATCCGGTTAGGCCAGCTATCGGCAAAGTCGGTAAGCCCGACCAACGATAAGAAGTGCGATACCTGCGCGCGCTTCTCAGTAGCGGAAATATCGGTCCGGTATCGCATCCCATAGGCAACATTTCCCGCGACGGTCAGCCAGGGGAATGCGGAATAGGATTGGAACACCATGCCACGCCGCCTGTCAGGGCGTGTCAGCGGCTCATCCCGCAGCGATATTGTTCCAGAACTTGGCTTTTCTAGCCCGCCCACCATGCGCATTAGCGTTGTCTTGCCACAGCCCGATGGCCCCAGAAAGGCGACAAATTCACCCTGCGCCACGTTCAGGTTAAATGGCATCACCACCTTGGTGTCGCCATAGCTTTTGGTAACGTTTTGAAAGGTCAGATAGGTCATCGTGAAAGATACCCAAAGCTGCGGCGATGCAGGGCACGCAGGATCTGGTCGGTCACAAGGCCGATGATACCAATGGTAACAACACCTGCCATCACTTCGGGTGTCTGGAAAAAGCGCCGCGCTTGCCAGATGACGAAACCCAGCCCGCTATTGGCCGCGACGATTTCCGCGATGATTAGATAGGTCCAGCACCAGCCCAATGTGATCCGCATATTGTCTACCAAAGTCGGCAGCATTGCGGGCAGTGATACATCCGTCAGCCGCCGCCATTCCGGCGCACCAACCGTAAGTGCCGTTTCATGAAATTCCTTCGGCACACGCCGCACATCATCCGCGACAAGCAACACAAGCTGGAAAAACGTGCCAAGCCATAGCAGAAAAATCTTGGTGCCTTCGCCGACGCCAAACCAGATGATGGCCAGCGGCACCAAAGCAGGCACTGGCAGATAACGTATAAAATCGACGACAGGTTCAAGCGCCGCACCAATTGGCTTGAATGATCCCATTAGGATACCGATGGGTATCGCCATCGCTGACGCGATTAGAAAAGCAGTCCAGACCCGAAGCGTTGATACCCCTGCGTGATACAGGAGATCACGCTCGAAAACCATCGACCATAGCGCCAGCATAACCGTGCTTGGCGCAGGCAGAAACCTTTCAGAAACCGCACCGCTTTTTGAAACGATCTCCCAAACCAGTAGAAGAGATAATGTGCTGGCTACACCAATCAGCGCCTTTTGGTTCCCCATTTGTACGGATTACCGATCATGACCGTCAAACAACCCACTAAGAACCGCGTTGTCAATTTCCTCATTTGCATCAAGCGGTATATCTGCTGCACCAAATTCGATGTTCAGCTGCGTGACTTCGTCAAACACCTCGTGCAGCCGTCCTGTATTCCCCGCTGTCCCAAGCATTTCCACCGCTTCTTCATAAG
>CALGTJ010000347.1 GCA_937901435.1 uncultured Rhodobacter sp.
CTCTTTATTGACCGTTTTGATCGCAGGATTGGGGTTTCATCTAGTTCTGATGGTAGGGGGCGACGGATTCGAGTCCGTATCGGGCAAGGCCGCCGGTCTGGCCGCTCTGGCGGGCGGGTTCTTTTTGATCGCCAGCCTTGGTCTATACGGCGCGTTTCAGCGGGGTCCGGTGCGACTGGTCTCGCCCATTATCGCCAGTTTTCCGATCCTCTCGGTGATCTGGGCTGCCTCAAACGGGGTCACGGTGACGCTGGTGCAATGGGTGGCCGTCCTTGCGATTCTGGGAGGTGTGTCCGTTGTGGCGGCCTTGTCGGACGAAAGCGAGGACGACAGCCCGCCAAAATTGCGCACGGTTCTTTATGCGACCGTCTCATCGGTTGGCTTTGCGGGCACGTTTGCGATAGGGCAAATGGCGTCCGAAATCGCCCATCACCTGCCCGTCTCGCTGATCACGCGCGGCACCGCGATTGTGCTGCTGGTGGGGGTGATCCTGATCTCTAAGGTTCCGCTTTGGCCGGGGCGCAGATCATTGGGATTGCTGATCTTGATGGGTTTGGCCGATGGCATCGCCCTGCTGTGCGTGGTCGCCGCCGGGGGCCTGCCGGATGCGCAATTTGCCTCTGTCGCGGCCTCGGTTTTCGGCTTGCTGACGATTGTGATCGCCTGGGCGCTTCTGGGCGAAAAGATGACCCCGGCGCAGTGGTTCTGGTGTCTCGTCACCTTTGGCGGGATCGGATATCTGGCGATCTAAGTCTCTGACGAAAACCTGAACGGAAACGGGCGACAGTGTGTGCTCCACGCCATCGCCCGTGTGTCGTCGAAAAAGCGCTTATTCGACCGGCCAGCCGCCGATGGCGCGCACTTCAAGGAACTCTTCCAACCCCCATGTGCCGCCCTCGCGCCCGTTGCCGGACTGCTTCATCCCGCCAAAGGGCGCGCCCTGCCCGCGTCCCTTGCCGTTGATATCGACCATGCCGGAACGCAGCACGCGCGCCATGCGGCGGGCCTTTTCCGGGTCGCTGGTCTGGACATAGTTGGTCAGGCCATAGTCGGTGTCATTGGCAATCGCGACCGCCTCTTCTTCGGAGTCAAAGGGCATCATCGACAGAACCGGACCAAAGATTTCCTCGCGCATGATGGTCATGTCGTTGTTGCAATCGGCAAAAACGGTCGGGCGCACGAAATAGCCCCGGTTCAGCCCCTCGGGACGGCCAACACCCCCGGCAACCAGCGTGGCACCCTCGTCGATGCCCTTCTGGATAAGATCCTGCACTTTGGTGAACTGAACCTCGGACACCAGAGGGCCGATGTGACGC
>CALGTJ010000348.1 GCA_937901435.1 uncultured Rhodobacter sp.
TTCACAAACAAGATGGCAGAGGATCCGCGTTACGCCGACAACAACTTTGTCGAGCCGCCCTTGATGCGTGATCTGATCGCCCGCGTTCAGGCCATCGTTGATGTGCCACTGTGCATCGACAGCTCTGTCCCCGGCGCGCTGGAGGCAGGCCTTGCCGCCGCCAACGGTCGCCCCCTGCTGAACTCGGTGACGGGCGAAGAAGAGCGCATGGAACTGGTTCTGCCGCTGGTCAAGAAATACAACGTGCCCGTGGTGGCGATTTCCAACGATGACACCGGCATTTCCGAAGACCCCGACGTGCGCTTTGCCGTAGCCAAAAAGATCGTCGAACGGGCGGCGGACTTTGGCATTCCCGCCCATGACATCGTGGTCGATCCGCTGGTGATGCCCGTGGGCGCGATGGGCAGCGCCGGACAGCAGGTCTTTACCCTCGTGCGCCGTCTGCGCGACGAATTGGGTGTGAACACCACATGTGGCGCGTCCAACATCTCTTTTGGCCTGCCCCATCGCCATGGCATCAACGCCGCGTTTTTGCCGATGGCGATTGGCGCGGGCATGACCTCTGCGATCATGAACCCGGTGCGCGCCGTCGAGATGGAGGCGATCCGCGCCGCGAACTTTCTGATGAACCATGACCCGAACGGGTCGGCCTGGATCAAATTCTCGCGCGTTCTGGATGCGGTGGCAGAGGGCACACCCTTTGCCGAAGCCTCGACCACCAGCATGGCCGAAGGCACAGGGCGCGGTGGCCGTCGTCGGCGGCGCTAATCGCCAAGCCTTTGAAATAGAATAAACCCGGCGCAATTCCTTGCGCCGGGTGTATGCTATTTTGCTGCTTTGACCGCGATCTCGACCTTCCAGTCCGGGTTGGCCAGACCGCAGACCAAAAGCGTGGAACAGGCCAGATGTGGCCCCAGCATCTCGTCGCGCATCTGGCGAAAGATCGGCACGCCTGACGGGTCGGTCACGATCGCCAGAACATCCACGATATCCTCTGGCCCCATATCCGCCGCCTCAAGGATCGCGAAAATATTGCGCCACGCATGCGCGTGCTGCGCCTCTGCCGTCGCAGGCAAGACCCCGTCAAGACCAAGGCCAACCTGCCCGGACACATGGACAAACCTTGACGCAGCAGCCGTCTCGACCGCTTGCGCATAGGCAGAAAAAGAGGCTGGTGCCGCCTCTGTTTGAATCACCTTATTCATCCGCCACTCTCCGCTTTCATCTGCCAGGATCCGCTCTCCTGACTCCAATATTTCGCGCGACACCCTGCTTTGGTCAAAGCGCGCCACTGGCCCCGTGCCACGTCAAGTGCCTCGGGATCGTTCCCATCAAAGAGAACACAAACCCGGTTGCGCTGCGTGACCTCCTCGGATGTCACAGGCGCGCCATCCACCGCCATCACGCAGGCCGGATCATTCGCCGCCTCAAGCGCGGTGGTCAGCAGGATCGGCTGATCCGCGTCAAACTCGCCGCCCACTCGGCCATGGGGCAGAAACTGATCCTCCGCCCCCAGCCACAGCTTGTTATCCAGCCACTCGATCCGCTCTGCCGAGCGTCCTCGTACAGCAACGCGCCAGCCCGCCTGACGCGCCTTGCCCAGCAACATGGGCAAGGTCACTTCCAGCGGCTGATGCGTCAGATGATAGAAATAAACATCACCCATAACACCCACCATAGCGAAGCCGCCCGTCAGGGCGAATAAGCGTCACGCCTCGAACTTATCTGCAATCAACCGGTTCAGCGCCATAACCCCCCAACCGGTCGCCCCTTTGGGCGCAAGGTCGGTGTCAGATTTCACACTCGCCACGCCCGCAATATCCAGATGGATCCACGGGCAATCCTCTTTTACAAACCGCTGCAAGAACTGCGCCGCCGTGATCGAGCCTGCAGGACGTCCGCCCACATTCTTCATATCGGCAATATTCGATTTCAACTGCTTGTCATAGGACGCCCCCAGCGGCATCCGCCACGCGCCCTCACCCTCGGCCCCGGCGGCCTTCAAAAATGC
>CALGTJ010000349.1 GCA_937901435.1 uncultured Rhodobacter sp.
GTAAGTTGTAATAGCCCATAAATGACGGTCCGCACAACCGCAGCCTTTCGACTGGCAACCCACCGCCGAGTGGTCTTGGGCGGTAAGTCGGCTCGCGTTATGGTAGAGCCATCCGGCAGCGTGACCATACGTGGCCCATCAACTTTTCTTAAAAACATAGACCCTTCCCCTTGAATTTGGTGAAGGGACATTTGCCGCCAAGCCCTTAACGCCCGGTGAAAACGCCTCTTGAGAGTAGATTGCATTTTCCTATATTCCTACGGTTCCTTAAGGAGTCTTTCATGTCCCTCGACGCGCCCCTGAACTCGCTCGGCTTCGCCAAGCCCCCCTCGCAGACCCGTGTCGTGGTGGCGATGTCGGGCGGTGTGGACAGCTCTGTTGTGGCTGCAGAGCTTGCACAGCAAGGCTATGACGTGGTCGGCGTGACCTTGCAGCTTTATGATCACGGGGCGGCTTTGGCGAAAAAAGGCGCCTGTTGCGCGGGGATCGATATTCACGATGCGCGCCGTGTCGCAGAGGATATGGGCTTTCCCCACTATGTTCTGGATTATGAGAACATTTTTAAGGATGCCGTTATTGATGAATTCGCCGATAGCTATCTTGCCGGGGCGACGCCCGTGCCCTGCATCCGCTGCAACGAGCGTGTAAAGTTCAAGGATCTGCTGGAAACCGCCAAGGATCTGGACGCCGATTGTATGGCAACGGGCCATTACATCCAGCGCAAGATGGGCCGCACGGGTACGCAATTGCATGCTGCCGCCGATGCGGCGCGCGATCAGTCCTATTTCCTGTTCTCGACAACGCCCGATCAACTGGAGTATCTGCGGTTTCCTCTGGGCCATCTGACGTCCAAGGCAGAAACCCGCGCGCTGGCGATGAAACACGGGCTGGCGGTCGCGGACAAGCCCGACAGTCAGGACATTTGCTTTGTTCCGAACGGCAATTACGCCGCCGTGATCGAAAAACTGCGCCCCGGCGCGGCGGATCCCGGCGACATTGTGGATATCCACGGAACGGTGCTTGGCCAGCATCGAGGTGTGATCCACTATACCATCGGCCAGCGGCGCGGGCTTGGCATCGGCGGACTCGAGGACCCGCTATATGTGGTGCGCCTCGACGTGGATGCCCGCCGCGTGGTCGTCGGACCCAAAGACATGCTGACCACACGGATCATCCCCGTGCGCGAGATCAACTGGCTGGGCGATGCGCCCTTTACCTCTCGGACTGAATGGTCAATCGACGTCAAAGTCCGCTCGACCCGCCCCCCGCGCGAGGCGATCATTCGCCCCCTGTCAGAGACCGCGGCAGAGGTTGAACTGATCGTCCCCGAAGAAGGCGTCTCGCCCGGACAGGCCTGTGTGTTTTACGATCCCAACAGCAGCCGGATCTTTGGTGGTGGCTGGATTTGGCGTGGATATTAAGGGGATGAGACAAAATTAGCGCGGATCGTCGAAGTTTCGTTGACGTTTCCGGCTATTGACCGTCCAGCACCGCCCGCGCCGCACGCCGTCCGGGTGGCTCTGCCCCGCGCCCCAAGGCCTGCATGGTCTGGCCCATCGCCTCGATCTGAGCCGCGCGGACGGCAGGGTCTCGGATCAAGCTATTCAACGCCTTGGCAATCGCACCGGGACGACAGGCGGGGCCAAGGAATTCAGGAATCGTATTGCGCCCGCTGACCAGATTGACCAGCGTGACCGTGTCCGTTTTCAGCATGCGCGACATGATCTGCCACGACAACCAGTTCATGTCATAAGCGATCACCATCGGCGTCGCAGACGCGGCAAGTTCCAAAGACACCGTCCCGGATGCCGCCAGTGCAAAATCCGCAGCCCCGAACGCCGCCCGCTTGCGCGATGCGGCGGCCTCAGACGTCATAGCGCGCGGATCGAGAACAACCGGATCGCCCGGCCATGATTTTACCGCGTCCAACACCGCGCCTGCAACAGGGGCCGCCGCGGGCAGAACCACGCGCAGGTCCGGATTTTGGGCTAATACAGCGCGCAGCGTCTCGCCAAAGACGGGCGCAAGGCGGCTGATCTCGCCATGGCGCGAGCCGGGCAGGACCAGCAGGATCGGGGCCGCACCGATCCCGGTTTGGGCGCGAAAGGCCGCGATCTCATCCGCGTCGGCCAAAGGGTCGGACACCACCGGATGCCCCACGAAATCGCATCGCATCCCGGCTTTTTCCATATAGGGCGGCTCGAACGGCAGTAACGCCAGCACCTGATCGATGGATCTGGCCATCTTTTCGGCCCGACCCGGCCGCCAGGCCCAGACCGAGGGCGCGACGTAATGCACTGTCCGGATCGCGCTGGACGCCTTGACCAGCGACGCCACGCGCAGACAGAAATCCGGGCTGTCGATGGTGATCATCACATCTGGCTGCGTGTCGATGACCGCCTGCGCGGTTTGCGCGATGCGCCGTTTCAGGTGGCGGTATTTCGGCAGCACTTCGACGATGCCAAAGACGCTGAGTTCTTCCATCGCAAACCGTGATGTCAGCCCCTGCGCCTGCATCATCGGCCCGCCGATGCCCTCAAAGACAACATCCGGCACCAGCGCGCGCAGACCCTCCATCAAGGCCCCGCCAAGACGGTCACCAGAGGCCTCACCCGCGATCACAAAGACCCGCATCACATCGCCTCGGCGCGCAGGAACAGGCCTGCGGCCTCGACCGCAGCAAGGGTGGCAGCCCGGTCGATCAACAGCACCTGCCCGCCGCAATGATAATCCCGGCCAGACCCGCCTCTGCGGCGCGCTGCACGGTT
>CALGTJ010000350.1 GCA_937901435.1 uncultured Rhodobacter sp.
TGCCGTTGTTTCCGTCGCGCACAAAGAAATTCGTTTCGTTGCCACCGATGTCCCAGGCATAGTGCAGTATGCCGCCGCTGCTGATCTGTTGCACGCGGATGGTCGGGCTGTTGGTGCTCCAGATTTCCAGTTCTTCCTGCGGGTTGTCGGTGCCCATGCCGACATTCCCACCCGAAACAAGATAGAGCGCATGATTGCCCGTATCAAAGCGCACCGTGATGGGCGTGGTCTGCGCATCGAGGTTTTGCAGCATGAACTGGTTGTTGGACCCATTGAAACGTTCATTGGCTTGCAGCGCCCAGTCGACAAAGGGAAAATTGCCGTTCGGATCCGAGGAATCGCGGAATTCGATCCTTGTGTTGGAGTTTTTCAGGGTCAGCTGATGGAAATCGGCGTTGAACGTGTCATTGTCCACACAGGGTCCCCCCACACACAGGTTGTTGCGGATCGTCGGGCTGGTCGCGCTTAGAACCTCTGCTGCCACGGGTGCGGCGAAAAGCATTGTCAGGACGCCTAGAGCACAAGGTCCCGACAAAAGGCTGGAAGTCCGATAAATTGACATGAAAATTTCCCTTTTTGCAGCGCACTGAAAACGCGATGGGGAACATTACGGGCAACGCCCCTACTGGTTAACGAGTCAAAAAGAGTTTTGCCCATCGCGCAACAAAAAAAACCCTGCACACCTGCCGAGATGTGTTTTGAACGTGGGATCAAGCGGTTTTTGCCATCGCCGCACCAGCTTTGGTTTTGCGGAGACCACCCGGCCCGGCAGCCTCTTAGGCTTTGCCCCGCAGCGCATAGGGCATGGTTTGTGGCATGGACTGCAACCGGTCGACGGCCGCTTGCAGGGCCAAGACATAGCCGTATGGCCCCAGACCACAGATCACCGCAGTGACCGCCGGGGACAGCTTTGAGTGGCGGTGATGGATGTCGCGGGCATGGATGTTCGAAAGGTGAAGTTCGATGCAGGGGCCGTCAAACGCCTTGATCGCATCAAACAGCGAGATAGAAGTGAACGACAAGGCCGCCGGATTGATGATGAGGGCATCCGCAGTACCCCGAGAGGCATGGATCAGATCGACCAATGCGCCCTCGTGGTTGGATTGGTGCATCGACAGAGACACGTTCAGGACCGCTGCCGCCTTGCGGCACATGTCCTCGATCTCGGCAAGCGTCGTGGTGCCGTAGATTTGTGGTTCTCTGACCCCAAGCAGGTTAAGGTTTGGCCCGTTCAGAATGGTAATCCTGGTCGCCATATCCTATGCTCCGGGATGCGACTTGTCCCCGACAAGGAACCCTTTCATCCGCTCGACAGCCCGGCGGATGTTGTGCTGACTGTTGGCATAGCTGAGGCGAATATACCCCTCACCCAACGTTCCAAAGTCGGGACCGCCGATGGTGGCGACTCCGGTTTGTTCCAGCATCTGGGTCGCGAGGTCTTTGGCTTTCCATCCCGTCGCACTGACGTTTGGAAACGCATAGAACGCGCCTTTGGGGGTGATGCAGGACACGCCCGGCAGATCGTTCATCAGATCGACCACCAGCTTGCGGCGCGCATCAAACTCGGCCAGCATCATGGCGACGGCGTCCTGAGGGCCGGTCAGCGCCTCTAACGCGGCGTATTGCGCGGGGGCATTGACGCAGGACCATGCGTTCACGGCCAGCTTGCGGGCGTTGTTATAAAGGCTATCGGGCCAGATCGAATAGCCCAGCCGCCAGCCAGTCATGGCATAGGTCTTGGACCAGCCGTTGAGCAGGATCAGGCGGTCGCGGATCTCTGGATAGGTCAGCAGGCTGACGTGTTCCTCACCATCATACAGCATCTGGTCATAGATCTCGTCCGACAAGATCGCCACCTGTGGATGATCGGCCAGACCTGCGACCAGCTTGTCCACCTCTGCCTTGGGCGTCACGCCACCGCAGGGATTGGCGGGTGAATTCAGGATGATCAGGCGGGTCTCGGGCGTAATCAGAGAAAGGGTTTCTTCGGCGGAAAAGGCAAAGCCGTTTTCCTCGCGGATCGGGATCGGAATGGGCCGCGCGCCAGTGAATTCGATCATCGAGCGATAGATCGGAAAGCCGGGATCGGGATAGAGGATATCGGCACCGGGTTCACCAAACATCAGGATCGCGGTGAACATGGTCACCTTGCCACCGGGCACAATCAGCACGTTGTCGGGGTTGACCTCGACGCTAAAGCGGCGATGCAGATCGGCGGCGACGGCCTCGCGCAGCGGGGCGATGCCCGTGGCGGCCGTATAGCCATGATGCCCGTCGCGCAGCGCCTTGATGGCCGCCTCGACGATATTGTCAGGCGTGGGAAAATCAGGCTGCCCAATGCCGAGGTTGATGACGTCCATTCCCTTGGCCGCCAGTTCACCTGCGCGCGCCAAGACAGAGAAAGCGTTCTCTTCACCGATACGGTTGAAATTTTCGATTGGTCGCATGTGCTTTACTCCCTGCCTAATCTGGCGGCATTTTTGATGCTTTGGTTGTGTTTGATTGGGCAGTGAAAGGCAAGATCACTCCAACGCGAAAAGCAAACCAAAGGATTGTCTGGTCAGAGGCCAGCTAAAGCCTATCCTCGCGGCAGTCGTCCAAGGGTTTCCCATGTCCAAGCGTCAGTCAGTTTTCGTCACCGGTGCCTCGGGGTATCTTGCAAAGCATATCATCGTTTCCCTGCTGAACCGTGGATATGATGTGACCGGATCGGTGCGCACGCTGACCCGCGCAACAGAGGTGCAACAGGCGATTGCGCCGCATCTGACAACCGGGACCGATCTGGCCAGCCGCCTGCGGTTTTGCGTGCTGGATCTGACCTCTGATCAATGGTGGCAAGAGGCTCTGATCGGTGCAGATAGCCTGATCCACACCGCCTCGCCTGTGCCGGTGATCCAGCCAAAGGATGCAGAGACCGTTATTCGCCCCGCCGTCGATGGTACAAGGCGCGCGCTCAGCGCAGCACAGACTGCCGGGATCCGGCGGATGGTGATGACGTCCTCAATTGCAGCGATAGGATCTGGTGTTCAATCCGAAGGGCGTGGCGCGTTCTCGGAAAGCGATTGGACCGACCTTGGGCAACCGGGCCTGTCGCCTTATGCCAGATCCAAGACCATGGCAGAAACAGCCGCATGGGATTTTGCCAAGGTCCATCCCAGGACAGAGCTGACCGTGATAAACCCCGGTGTCGTGATCGGAGCCCCGCTGGATCTGCATTATGGGGCCTCTGTCGCGCTGATAGAGCGCATCCTGAAGGCGCGCGACCCGATGCTGCCAAAGCTGGGTTTTCCGATTGTCGATGTGCGTGACGTAGCAGAGATGCATGTCCTTGCGCTGGAACAGCCCAATACGATTGGCAAACGCTTTATCGCGGCGGATCGGTTCTTGTGGGTCCATGAAATCGCCGAAATCCTAAAGGCTGCGCATCCGGATCTGGGTCTCACCACGCGTTGCGCGCCGGCCTTTGTGATACGTCTTATGGCGCTGCGTGACCCGTCTCTTGAATACATCCTGCCGATACTTGGCAAACGGCAGGACATGACCAGCGCGCGAGCGCGATCCGACATGGGAATGCGGTTCAGGGATGTGGCAGAGAGCGTCACAGAAACCGGGGCTTTCCTTGTTGCCAACAGGGCGCTTTGACCGCAGGTTGGTGGCATGCTTCGCCTGTTCCTGACCCTTCCGATCCTTCTGACGGCTTGCCTGAAGGATGAGAGCGTGTCTGGCTATGCGGTTCCAGAGGCCGTCTATGTTTTGCAAGACCTGGACGGGGTCGATGCCATCGCAACCGCAACGCTTGGGTTTCCGACCAGAGGGCAAGTGATAGGCAAAGGCCCCTGCAACGGGTTTTGCGCCACGCAAACCCTGCCTTATCCGTGGATCGAAATTCGGGATTTGGTCGCCACCAAACGGGCCTGTCCCGATCTGGCGGCAGAGACCTGCTATTTCACCGCTCTTCAAGATATGACGCTTGCCGAGGTCTTGGGTCCGGTGTTGATCCTGTCCAACGATGACGGGCGCAAAATGGTGTTTCGCGCGCAGAACTGACCCTGCTACCCTCGCGCCAGATAATCCACCAGACGTTGCCGCGCGACGGGCAGGTCCTTGTCGCCCAGCGCAGGGGCCAGCCAATTGGTCAGGAAATAGCCTGTGGTGTGCAACGCCTGTGCCATCTCTTGCGCCGTGCCTTGACGGGTTAGGCGCAGGCAATCGGGCAAAGGCAGCATGCGGTCTTTCCACTCGCCAGCCCCGGCCTCTGACACCGCCCGACCCGACTTGGGCGAGACATAAATCAGACCCTCGGTCGCCCCGGTCACAGCGCAGGCAGACAGGTCAAGCCCGAACCCCATCTCTTCGAGCAGGCCAAGTTCCCAATGCAGATAGGCCAGCGGCCAGGCCTCTGTCTCGCCAATCATGTCAAGCAGGGTCATGGTGCGGTCGTATAGCTTTGGATGCGGCTCGCGTTCGGGCAGGGCAAAGACCAGTAGCGCAGTCACGGCGTTCAGCGCCGCCAACTCACGCCGACCGCTCATCACAGCCGCCGCACGACTTTTCAGGGGTTCGACGGTAAAACTGCCCAGATGATCCTCTAACCGAGCGCGCCATGTCAGCGCCACATGAGAGCCGGGTTGCAACGTCGGCGCCACCTTGCGACTGCTGGCCCCGCGCACCACACCCGCATGAAGCCCATGACCTTGCGTAAAGACCTCGACAATCGCCGAGGTCTCGCCATGCCGTCGTGTGCTTAGAACAGTGCCGGTGTCTTGCCAGTCCATACGCGGGGCTATCGCGTTTCAGGATTGGAACAGGTTCTGAAAGCCGCGTTCATTCAAGAGAGGCCTAGCAAAAGACGTCTCTGGCTTTCACGATAACATTGGGCGGAACGATATCACTGGTGAATCCGTTTGGATCCACATACGTCCACTCAGACGCGTAATTTCCAACGTCACAGGCGAGTTTCATGGTGCCGTCAAAGGGCAATTTCCCCTCGGCAACCACATGTACATTCGCCGAAACGCCCGGATCTTTTCCGACCAGCGTTCCCATCCATGTGTTTGAATACACGCCCTCAAGGTCTTGAAAGAACAAGACAACAGCGTCAGCGGCGGCAGGAAGAGCGCCGAAGGTCAAAAGAGAGGCCACAAGGCAAGCTGCGCCATTTCTGGTTCGGGTCGTCATATCATATTCCTTTATATCACTGTTCAGTCAGAAAACGGTCAGTAGAGCGTGTTGGAAAAGCATTGCACCGTAAGGATGCCCAAAGATAACCGCTTATGCCAGACCAAACGTACAGAGTTACATGGTGCCCTAGCTATCCAGCCCCGGCTCATCCAGCAGATGCCGCCCGTTGCGGTCTTCGACCTCGATCACCCACAGATCCGGGTCGAAACCGCGCTGACGGTTGATGGCCTCATCAATATCACGCTCTGGCCCCTCCGCGAGGGTGACCCATTTGCGGGTGTCGCTCATCAAATCGAAACTGCGCTGAAAGACGCACGCCTTGCCGTCCAGCGTGTTCAGCTTTATCAGAACCGCCCCCGCCGTCAGATCGCCCTTGGCGACGACAAACGCGGGAATGTCGACCAGCCGCAGGCGCGTCAGATAGGCCTGCACCCAGATTTCAGAGGTCAGACGGATCATGCCGGATCAGGTTTTGCCGTCAGAAAAATCGAGGCCCATGGCGGAATAGCGTTCCGCCTCGTCCAGCCAGTTGGGCCGCACCTTGACCTGCAGGAACAGATGCACCTTTCGCCCCAGCATTTCCTCCAGATCCAGACGCGCCGCCTGTCCAACGGCCTTGGTGGTTTCACCCTTCTTGCCCAGAACGATGCCCTTGTGACCGTCGCGCAGAACATAAATGATCTGGTCGATCTTGCAGGACCCATCCTTGCGCTCTTCCCAGGCTTCAGTTTCCACGGTCAACTGGTACGGCAGTTCCTGATGCAGACGCAGGGTCAGCTTTTCGCGCGTGATCTCGGCGGCGATGATGCGCATGGGCAGGTCGGCAATCTGGTCTTCTGGGTATAGCCACGGACCAACAGGCATCTCGCCCGCCAGCCAGATGCGCAGATCATCCACGCCAAAGCCCTTTTCGGCAGAGATCATAAAGGTCTTCACGAACGGGAAACGCTCGTTCATGGTCTGCGTCAGCGCCAGCAGAACCTCGGATTGCACGCGGTCGATCTTGTTGATCGCCAGCACGACCTTGCGACCCTCTGTGCGCTCTGCCAAACCTTCTAAAATCGCCTCGACGCCCTCGGTCACACCGCGATGCGCCTCTATCATCAGAACGATAACATCCGCATCAGCAGCCCCGCTCCACGCGGCGGCGACCATGGCACGATCCAGATGGCGACGCGGACGGAAAAGGCCGGGCGTATCGACAAAAACAATCTGTGCAGCCCCTTCCAGCGCGACACCGCGAATGCGGGCGCGGGTGGTCTGGACCTTATGGGTGACAATGGAAATCTTGCTGCCCACCATCCGGTTCAGCAGCGTGGATTTGCCCGCGTTCGGCTCTCCGATCAGGGCAACAAAGCCCGCGCGCGTTTCTGTGTCAGTCATTCTTGCGTTCCACTTCTGCCAGCAGCATTTTCGCCGCGGCCTGTTCTGCCTGTCGCTTCGACGAGGCTGTGCCTTGCGCGGTCTGACCAGAGACCAACCGGGCCTCGATGGTAAAGACCGGCGCGTGATCCGGGCCCGTGCGGGCGATTTCAATATAAGAGGGCGGCAACTGACCCTTGGCCTGCGCCCATTCCTGCAAGGCCGTCTTTGCGTCGCGCGCATCCGCGTCAACACGTTTGATGCGGTCCCCCCAAGCGGTCAGAATCATCTTGCGCGCGGCCTCGAACCCACCGTCGATGTAAACGGCGGCAATCACCGCCTCCATCGCGTCGCCCAGCAGCGCGGATTTGCGCCGGCCACCGGATAGCATTTCGGACCGACCCAGACGCAGGACTTCGCCCAGCTTTAGCTGTTCTGCCACATCGGCGCAGGTTTCCTTGCGCACCAGCGCGTTGAACCGCGGCGCAAGCACGCCCTCGGCCGATTTGGTATCCGCCTCCAGCAAGGCCTCTGCCATCACCAGACCCAAAACCCGGTCGCCCAAAAATTCCAGCCGCTGATTATCGGATCGCGTGGGTGAAGACAGCGACGGATGCGTCAACGCCTCGATCAGCAGATCGGAGTTGGCAAAGTCATGGCCAATCCGTGCAACAAAACCCTTCATCTCGGCGGACAGCTTCATGCGCAGGTACCCCCAGCACAGAGGTTAAAACGCAAAAAGGCCGGGCGTTGCGGCCCGGACCCTTGCGCGATGAGGGCGCGATGCCTCACCCTATTCGATTGCCTTGAAAAACCGGTCACTGCGCCACGTCCAGAAAAACAACATAGAACGACCCGCAGAAGAGAACATGATCCGATCCGCGCGGCCAATCAGATTGGCAAAGGGCACAAAGCCAACGCCAGAAGCGGTCTGTGGCACGCGGCTATCGGTCGAGTTATCGCGATTGTCGCCCATGAAAAAGAAATGCCCCTCTGGCACCGTATACACAGCCGTATTGTCCAGCTGACCGTTGCGGATGTTCAGGACAGAATGCGTGGTGCCACCGGGCAGGGTTTCGACGAATTTCTCTTTCTCGCAGGTGCCACCCAAAGCGACGCTGCCGTTTGAACAGGCCGGAAAGGACCCGATTGGGCCTTGCTTGTCAAAGGTCTCAAGGAACAGACCATCAGGCGTTTGCCTTGCCTCTTCACCGTTGATGAAAATCACACTGTTCTTGACCTGCACCTTGTCGCCGGGCAGTCCAATCGCGCGCTTGATAAAGTCGCTGCCAGTCACCGGATGGCGAAACACAACAACATCGCCGCGCTCTGGCTCACTGCCAAACAGACGATCCGAAATCGGGCATACCGAAAAGGGGCAGGAATACTTGGAATAGCCATAGGCCATCTTGTTCACGAACAGGAAATCCCCAATCAGCAAGGTGTCCTTCATCGACCCGGACGGGATCCAGAAGGGCTGAAAAAACAGAGTGCGAAAGATACCCGCGATCAGCAAAGCATAGACAACGGTTTTCACCGTTTCAAAGATGCCATCCTTCTTTTCTATCGTGCTCGCCATGTATCCGCCCTTTGTCCTGCGCTGTGGGGTACATGATTGGGCAAGGCCAGCGTGTCAAGGCAGGCTTGCGGATATGGAGTATTTGCGCTGAAATGGTCGGTACTGAATTCTTTGGATCCGTTGATAAAAGGCACGTTCCATGCTGCGACGATTATGCACTACACTAATCTTTGGACTTTTGGGTGCATTTCCTGCCAATGCATTCGAAGAATGCCGCTTTGCCTTTGAACTGGACACGCAGTCGTCGGCGTTTCAGGCGCTGGTGGAGGGCGCCCAGGAACGTGGCGGGTTCTGGCGACCGATTCACGAGGCCCCGGACGACGTCAGGGACATCGCCAAATACATCGGGCGGCTTGATTTCTGCTTGCGCACGGCTGACGGAAAACCGGCTCAGGTCACGCGCGGCGGGCGCACACAGGAAATCTCCAGCCCGTTTGTTACCTCTTGTACGGCGGCCCTGCTGTCGGACAACCGGCTGCTGACAAACGTGCATTGCTATTACGACCCCGGCTTTGTCGCGGCGGGCTTTACCATCGTGGATCAGGTGCGCATCAATTTCGGCTACACCTCCAAGGATATGGTCGCGAGTGTCAAAACCTTCCCCGTGGCCAACCGCGAGATCACACTGAACAAGC
>CALGTJ010000351.1 GCA_937901435.1 uncultured Rhodobacter sp.
ACCTCGCAGATAAGGGGAATATCAGCTTTTTCTTGGAGGTCTTGTGATTGTCCTGCGTCGTTGGCAACGCCTCAAGCAGCGCATGGGCATTGGTGCCGCCAAATCCGAAAGAACTCACCCCTGCGCGACGCGGGGCCGCCTCCGGCGACTCAGGCCAGGGTTCAAGGTTTGAAGCAACTCGCAAGGGTGCCTCATCGAGCTTGATCAGCGGGTTCAGCTTCTCGAAGGTGGCGTTTGGCGGGATCGCCTCCGCCTTCATCGCTGCAATAACCTTAAGAGCGCCAGCGATCCCCGCCGCGCCCTCAAGATGTCCAATGTTGGTCTTGACGGAGCCTATCGCCGTGCGCCCGGGCTCTGGTGTGTCCCCCGCCTCGTCATAAAGCTGCGCGAGCGCACCTATTAACCCGCGGACCTCAATCGGGTCACCCACAGGCGTGCCAGTGCCATGCGCTTCAACATAATCCAGCGTCGCTGGATGCACGCCAGAGCCCCGCATGACCTGCGCAATCAAATCCGCCTGCGCCTCTGGGTTGGTGACCGTCAGGCCTACGCTGTGGCCGCCGTGGTTTGATTTCACGTCGCGGATTAGGGCGTGGACTGGGTCTCCATTCGCACGTGCAGCACTTAGCGTTTTCAAGACGAATACCGCACCGCCTTCGCCGCGCACATAACCGTTGGCTTTGGCGTCGAAGGCGCGTGACGATCCAGTCTTGGACAACATCCCGTTCTTGGAAAAGACCCGGAAATGGTCTGGCGACCAGATCAAGTTCACCCCGCCCGCCAACGCCGCTCCGCATTGCCCAGCACGCAAAGCAGTCACAGCTTGCTCGATCGCGACCAGAGCGCTGGCACAGGCGCTGTCGTTGGTCACGCTGGGGCCACGCAAGTCGAGCTGGTAAGAAATCCGATTTGAAGCGATTGAAGGCGCAACACCGGTCGCGCGATACGCTTCAACCGGGATATCGGCCCGTGACAACATCTCAAGATAGTCCCAGTGGCAGATACCCATGAAGACGCCGGTATCAGATTTCGCCAGTGAAGACGGCCGGATGCCTGCATCCTCGAGCGCGTTCCATGCCAGCTCGAGCCCAAAGCGCTGCTGCGGGTCCATACTGCCCGCCTCACGCGGAGAAATTCCAAAGAACTCGGGATCAAAGGCGTCGGCATCTTGGACGAAGGCACCAAAGTAATCCTCGTCCGCGCGGAAACCTGCGCTGCGCCGCTCGTGCGGCAGCGCGCCAATCATTGAACGCCCGTTTGAGAGAATGTCCCACAACGCATCTAGGCTTTCGGCCCCCGGCACCCTCAGGGCCAGCCCTACAATGGCAATGGGCTCTGGCGTCTGTCTCATGCCGCCTCCAAAGTGTCGAGCTTAGTGGTCAAGCGCGCATCGAGCCCTGCTCGGTCCGCAACCGGCGTCGCTCGGCGGGTCACGAATTGCTCTTGCAGCATCTGGAAGGAGATTAGGTAAACGAAGGCCTGGTTCTCGCGCACGCTGATACGTTCGGGTGGCGAGGTCATGATCTTGCGCACCAACCGCTCGGCAAAACTGACGTTGATCATACCTGAGCGCGCCAGTTCTCCTGATGACAGAACCAGCTCTAGATAATCAGGTTGCTCTGCCACGAAAGAGGCGCTGTCAGGCGCGCGATAAGGGTGTTTGTGGCGGGCCCGGATCTCGTCAGGCAGTTCAGGGAAGGCCTGCTTAAGCACTGCTTTTTCTTGCCAAATTCCATCGAACTGTCGATTGACCGCGCCGGACATGGCCACGACATTGGGGTCAAGGAACGGACAGCGGTTTTCAACACCATGCGCCATGCCCATCCGGTCGCCCTGCGTGGATAAAAGGTACCCACAAAGCAGTGTCTTATATTCCAACCATTGCGCGCGCTGCACAGGATCGGAACCGGCAAAGACCTCGTCATTTTCCGCATAGGTGCTGAGGGTTTCGAATGCCTGCGCCCCAAGCTCGGCATCCGCCAGCAGCCGCTGGGCAAATTTGCCATTCTGGTAGCGGATCTCGTGACTGAAGAGTCCCGGCATCTTCTCGGACTGGTAATTCTCGTAGAGCCCAAGAAGCGCTCCATGCGTCTGGTTACTGTAATGCCCGAGATAAGGATTGAGCCGCTCTACCCTGGCCTTGCGTTCGGCCAAGTCCAGATTAGCCCATTCGCGGCGCATATAGGTCTCGCGAAAGAGATCATACCCAAGGAAGGCTTCATCTGCGCCCTCGCCCGAGAACACCGTCTTGGTGCCATCATCGCTCACGTGACGGGACAAAAGGAACATGGGCACAAAGGCAGTTCGGAAAACCGGAATCTCGGCATGGTAGACTGCATTCGGGAAGGCCGCGCAGATATCACGTGCGGTAACCGGTAAGCTGGTGTGCGAGGCCCCAAAACGCTCTGCAACGATCTGCTGATACGGCGCCTCGTCCAGATGTGCCTCTTCAAAGCTGACCGAGTAGGACCGGACCCCTTGCGGTAGCATATCCGACAAAAGCGCTGCGATGATCGAGCTATCGAGCCCCCCGCTGAGGTAAAGTCCAACTGGAACGTCACTGCGCAGGCGCAGGCGTGTGGCTTCGGTGATAGCATCGCGTGTGCGCGCGGCGGCACCCTGATGCGAGGCTGTTAGCTCCGGCTCTGCAAAACGCAGTGGTGCGAAGGGCTGTGGAGTGTTTGGGCCGTCTTCCGTGATGGAAACTGAGTGGCCCGGTGGCAGGATTTCGATTCCACGCCAGCAGCTTTGATGCGGCAGCGGTGTCCAACTGCCCAAGACGGTTGCGAGATGAGCTGGGTCGGTCTCGAAGGACACGCCTTCGATATCCAAAAAACCCTTCGCTTCGGACGCGAAATAGGTCTGCCCTTGCGCCTGTGTGTAATAGACCGGGCGCTTGCCATAACGATCGCGGGTGAGGACAACACTTCTCTCCTTGCGGTCATAGATCGCAAAGGCGAAGGCGCCGTTCAACTGCGCGAGACTTGCGACACCCCACTTGGCCCATGCTCTTAGTACCACCTCTGTATCCGTGGTCGTGACAAAGCGGTCACCCTGCTCGGTCAGGCGCTCGCGCAGTTCGATGTAATTATAGATCTCGCCGTTGAAGACGATCACATAGCGTCCGTCCTCGGTCTGGATTGGCTGATCGCCGCCCGCTACGTCCAAGATGCTCAGCCGCACCGATCCAAGCGCTGCGTGACGGTCACGCATATAGCCTGCAGCATCCGGTCCGCGATGGCCGATGCGCGCCATCATGGCGATCAAATCGTCCGTAGCCGGGGGGCGTCCACCCTCGCTCAAACTGAGTATTCCAGCGATGCCACACATACCGTCAGCGCGCCCTTAGCTGGCCTGGGCCAGTTGCATCTGGGCCTCCACAGCCTCGGTCATCCGGGCCAAACTCACCATCACATTGGTCAAGATAAAATCATCGCTGAACGCGATACCGAACGTATCCTGCAGGAAGCCAACAAGCTGCACATAGCCAAAGCTATCCATGATCCCCGCCTCAAAGAGGTTGGTGTCATCGGTAAAATCCTCGCCATAGGTGACCAGCATTTCGTCTTCGATCTGGGCTTTGATCATGCCGTGAGTAGAGTTCATGTCAGGTCTCCTTGCCAAACGTTGTTAGTCTTGAGGAAAGTGTTTCGGCGGTGCCGTCCAACAGATGCCGGGTCACATCGGCGACAGAACGCGCCTGCCAATCTGCCAGTGGCGTATCTGCCACCCATTGGTTGAAGGCGCCCATCGAGGGGCCGCAATGGATCTGAAAGTCGACCTTGCGGCTCGCGTCGCCTTGTAATGCGAGTCGCCCGGACAATCCGAAATACCAGCGGAACACGTAAGCCATCTTATGTTTCGGTACGCGGAGGGCGTGGTCGATTGCCTCTTGCGGCCAATAGGCCTCGCAGTAGCGCCAGACCTCATCGAATGACTTGCGCAGGATCTTGTCTTCAACCTGCGCGCGGT
>CALGTJ010000352.1 GCA_937901435.1 uncultured Rhodobacter sp.
GGCGGAATTGGCGAGCATTCGGCCCAGATCCGGGGCGCGTTCCTGCGCGATCTGGGCTGGTTGGGGATGGAGATGGATGACAACGCGAACACGCAAAACGCAACGCGATTGCACCACGAGGCCGCGAAGGTCAGGGCATGGATCGTGCCCGCGCAGGAAGAAGCGACGATTGCGGCGCAGGCGCGCTACAGGATCGATGAAAATAGCCCCTAGGACGCCAGAATTGGTATGAGCGCCGGAGGGAGTTTTCGATCCGCAGTTATTTTAGCACTCGGACTTTGCAGGACAGGCCCGCGGCCCTCTTTCGAGAGCAAACCCAAGTACAACATCCTGTTGCTACGAAAGTTTGCGGACGCGGGAGAACCCGAAACATGGGGGCCAGCCCCCACGCCCCCGCGAAATTTTTAATCAGAAGAAGTGCCCATCCGATGTATTGCAGTTGGCCCGTGTCAGGTCAAAATTTCACCTGAATGTCGCGCGTTGAGGGCTTTTATAGCATTGCGCGGCATACCTTAAACTGGCCTTTTCGAAAATGTTCTAGATGTCCATGCTGGCTTTGGCAAAGGCGCGCGCATCCTGCGGGGCTGTGCCCAATTGGGACTCTGGGGAAAAGACCTCTGAGAGGCGGTGTTCTGGCCAGGTCTCTGCCGCCAGTTGGGCCAGCCCGGTCCCGGTTTCGCGCGCCTTGAGACAGAGGGCTTTGACCTGCGCCTGCGCCTCTGGGCGGCGCATGTGGGCGGCCAGCGCAAAAGACAGCGCCTCGGCGTAGATTATCCCCAGACCGTCGTCGATATGGTCGTGCATCTGTTGGCGATTGGGCGTCATGCCCTGCGCGAGGTCTTCGGCCACGGTCAGCATTCTGGCGAGCGAGATGCACAGTTGTGGCAGGGTCAGCCATTCGGTGAACCACGCCGCGCCATCCCGTTGCTGGCGGTGCAGACCCGCCCCTTGCAGGGTGCTGTTCAGCGCGATGATATGGCGGGCCAGCGCGACCAGCAGATTGGGCTGCACCGGGTTGGATTTTTGCGGCATGGTGGAGGATCCGCCCCCCTCGGACAGGGTGACCTCGGCCACATCGGATTGGGTGAGCAGGATCAGGTCTTCGCCCATTTTGCCCAAGGTTCCGGCCACGCCCGTGATCCAGCCTGCAAGGGCTGCGATGCGGTCGCGTTCGGTATGCCAAGAGCCGCCGGGATCGTTTAGGTTCAGGGCCTTGGCCAGATCGGCGCGGATCTGTGGCCCCTTGGGTCCCATTGCGGACAGTGTGCCTGCCGCCCCCGACAGCGAGACGCACAACAGATCGTCGCGCATCGGATCAAGCCGCGTCAGATGCCGCAGCAGGGGCTGGCCCCAACTGGTCACCACAGCGCCAAAGCTGGTGACAGTGGCGGTTTGTCCATAGGTGCGCGCGGCCATTGGCAACTCTGCGTGGGTCTTGGCTTGCGCGCCCAAGGCCTTGACCACAGACGTTAATCGCGCGCCAAAGAGCGCCGTGACCTGGCGCAGACGCAGGATCAGCCCAGTTTCCATTATGTCCTGGCTCGTGGCGCCCCAATGGATGAATTGCGCGTGTTCGGGCGCTTGCATTTCGCTGCGAAACGCTTTGACGAGGGCGGGCACTACAACCGCGCTTTGCCCGGTTTCCTGCGCCAATGCGCTGGGGTCGATCAGGGTCTCGCGCGCGGCACGGGCGATGGCCTTGGCGCTGATCTCTGGGATCACATTATGTTTGCCCTGTGCCTCGGCCAGCGCGCCCTCGACCAGCAGCATGGCACGGATCTCGGCACTGTCAGAGAACAGCGTGGCGACGTCCTTGTCGCTGAACAGATGGGTATAAATCGAGCTGTCGAGGGGCGTGGCGGGCATAGGGGGCGGAGCCTTTTTGGGCGGCGGATTTTGAGTATTTTTGCCAAGGTGAGGGGTTACGCCGCGCGCAATCCGAGGATCTGGCGCGCTTGGACCGTTGTGGCAACGGGGCGTTCATATTTCTCGCAGAGATCCACGGCGCGTTGCACAAGGGCGGCGTTCGAGGGGGCGAGCGTGTTGCGGTCCAGCTTGACGTTGTCCTCCAGGCCCGTGCGCGTATGACCACCCTGTTTGATGCACCATTCGTTCAGTTCGATCTGGTTCGGCCCAATCCCGGCAGCGCACCATTGCGCATCGGGCGCGAGGCGTTTCAGGGTCTCGATGTAGAAATCAAAGATCGGCTTGTCCGCAGGCATGGCGTTCTTTACCCCCATGACAAACTGCACATATAGAGGCCCCTTGAGGCGGCCGTCGTTGGCCATTTTCACGGCGTGGACGATGTGCGACAGATCAAACGCCTCAATTTCTGGCTTGACGTCGTAGGTCAGCATTTCGCTGGCCAGCCAATCGACCAGTTGCGGCGGGTTCTCATAGACGCGGGTGGGAAAGTTGTTTGACCCGACCGTCAGCGAGGCCATATCCGGACGCAGGGGTAGCATCCCTCCCCGTTCGTTTCCCGCGCCAGAGCGCCCGCCTGTTGAGAACTGGATGATCATGCCGGGGCAGTGTTTTTCCAGGCCTTCCTTGAGCAGGGCAAACTTTTCAGGATCACTGGTCGGGGTTTCATCCGCGTTGCGCACATGGGCGTGACAGATTGTGGCTCCGGCCTCAAACGCGGCTTGGGTGCTTTCGATCTGTTCGCTGATCGAGATCGGCACGGCGGGGTTGGCCGCCTTTGTGGGGACAGAGCCGGTGATGGCGACGCAGATGATGCAGGGGTTGGACATATTGGACCTCGTTCAGGCTCTGTTCAGATATGTGATTTACAGGTCTAGAAAGACGGTTTCATTTTCGCCCTGCAGGACCAGATTGAAACGATATTCGCCCGGCGCGGTCTGTTTGGCAATGAGGGTATCGACACGAGGGCGCTGTTCGATGCGGTTCAGCAATGGATCGCCAGAGTTGTCGCAATCCTCGAAATAGATGCGTGTGTTCAGGCCGATGTTGATGCCACGGGCCACGATCCAGACGGCGATATGCGGGGCTTGGTTAATCCCGTCGCGGGTGGTGGTGACGCCCGGTTTGATCGTGCGCAGGGTAAATTCGCCTGTGACCTTGTCTGCGGCAAAGCGGCAGAAACCGCTGACGGCGGGGTCCGCGCCGGGCTGGCCGGGATAGATGCCGGCCGCATCCGCTTGCCAGCTTTCCATCATCGCATCGCGCAACGCCCAGCCGGTGCCGTCGATGACCTGCCCGGTGATGGTGATCTGCTCGCCCTTTGCCCCGTCGCTGATGGGGGACAGGCCAAGGTCCTCTGGATAGACCCCATTGATGCCGGTAAAGGTCGGGATGCAGCCGATATGAACATAAGGACCAGCGGTCTGGCTGGGGGTTTCTTGCAGCATATCAAGAGATTGGGTCATTACATGCCCTCCGGCTTGTTTTCGAACATGGACTGGCGGTGGCCACGCAGAACAATGTCGAATTTATAGGCGAGATAGTCCATCGGTTTGGAATTGGCCATGTCCAGCGGGGCGACAAGCCGGTCAAGCTGGCTGCGGTCCTTGACCGTGGCGGCGATGGGGCAGAGGTCGATCAGCGGGTCGCCCTGAAAATACATCTGGGTGATTAGACGCTGGCCAAAGCCCGACCCGAAGACCGAGAAATGGATATGCATCGGTCGCCAGTCGTTTGCGCGGTTGGGCCAGGGATAGGCACCGGGGCGGATGGTCATGAACTCGTAATATCCGTTGGCGTCAGTCAATGTGCGCCCGCAACCGCCGAAATTTTCGTCCAGCGGGGCAAAGTATTTGTCCATCACATGCCGATAGCGCCCGCCCGCGTTGGCCTGCCAGATCTCGACCAGCGTGTGGGGCACGGGGCGCGCGTTTTCGTCCATCACCCGGCCATGAACGCGGATCCGCTCGCCCACGGCAAGCCGTTCACCTTGGGTGAAGTTGACGATCAGATTATTGTCATGTGGTCCGATGAGGGTGTGACCGAATGTCGGACCGGTCTCTTCTGTCGGGGTGCTGGAAAGGCTGAGCAGGGGCCAGCGCGGGCTGCGCGGCACGGAGGTCTTGTAGTCTGGATCATAGGGCACCGGGTGGATCGCCCGGTTGCGCGGGATCAGCGGGTCGGTCATGTGTCGGCCTCCATTTCGGCATAGGTCGCTTTGGCAATTTTCAGCGCGTGATTGGCGCGGGGCACGCCAGCGTAGATCGCAACATGCTGGAACGCTTCCAGCACGTCGTCCTGACTGGCACCGGTATTCGCGGTTGCGCGGATGTGCATGGCGATTTCGTCGAAATTCCCGGTCGCGGCCAGCAGCGCAAGGGTCAGCATAGAGCGCTCGCGCGGGGTGATCTTGTCAGAGGCCCAGACATTGCCCCAGGCGCCTTCTGTGATCAGGGTCTGGAAGGGCTCGTCAAAGGGGGTCTTGGCGGCTTCGGCGCGGTCCACATGCCCGTCCCCCAGAACAGAGCGGCGGACCTTCATGCCTTTTGTGTAGCGGTCAGTCATGGAATTGCCCTCAAGACACCTGAGTATTTGGACCAAGATGAACACCAGAGCTGTACCACAGGCTCAGACATGGCCGGTTTCTTTGATGAAAGTGGTCAAGACCTGCGCATATTCCTGAGGGCTTTCAACGCAGGGCAAGTGGCCCGCGCCGCGGATCAGGTGGAATTTTGAGCCCTTTACCAGTTCCACCGTTTCGCGCACCAGATCGGGCGGGGTCGACCCGTCTTCCGACCCGGCGATGCCCAAAGTGGGCAGAGTGAGGGAGGCGGTGGTTGTGTAAAAATCTGTGCCCGAGATTGCGGCAGAGCAACCTGTGTAGCCATCCACAGGCTGGCGGGTCAGCATATTGCGCCAGGCGATCAGGTCATCTGTCGCGCGGTACGTCTTTGAGAACCAGCGTTCGAGGATCGCGTCAGCCAGCGCCTCTATCCCGCCGGCATTCACGGCGGCGATGCGGTCGGACCACATATCCACAGTGCCGATCTTGGCCCCGGTGTTGGACAGCACCATGGCCCGGATCTGATCGACGCGTTTTACGGCGAGGCCCTGTGCGATCATTCCGCCAATCGAGAGGCCCACAAACAGGCAGTCGCGCACGTTCAAATGATCCAGCAGGCGCTCTGCATCCGAGACCAGCGCGCCCATCGAATAGGGTGCGGGCGGGCAACTGGACAAGCCATGCCCGCGTTTGTCGTAGCGGATCAGGCGCAGGCCTGCGGGCAGCAGCGGCAGGATTTGATCCCAAAGGCGGTAGTCCGTGCCCAGTGAATTGGCAAAGACCACGGGCGCGCCATTTGGGTCGCCATCCTCGCGGTAATTGATCTGGACGTCACCGAAATTGACGATTTGCATGCGATACGCTCCTGTTCCGTAGGTCCGGTTCGTGGGTCGTCTAGTAAGGAAGTCCGACGTAATTCTCTGCCAATGCCGTCTGGGCAGCAATGGAATTCTCGAGATAGGCCAATTCGCTTTC
>CALGTJ010000353.1 GCA_937901435.1 uncultured Rhodobacter sp.
ATTCGTGCAATGGCGAAGGCTTGATAGGCCGCCCTGCCAATCTGTTGAAATGCGGAAACGGGATTTCGTGGCGCAGGCAGTAATCTTCCTCGGCTTTTAAAACCTGCCATTCCTTGGTTGCATAGCTGCCAAAACGGCGCGGATCATAGTCGCGCATTGAAATATCGGCGGCACCATGCACCATCCAACGGGCCAGTTCCCGCGTCAATCCTGGCCCCCAGCCGATGCCGATCTGCGTGCCACAACAGCACCAATAATTTTTTACACCAGGTGCTGGGCCGATTAGCGGATTGCCGTCAGGCGGATGACTGATAGCGCCGTGAACTTCGCGTTGAATGCCAAGCTCGGCAAAGATCGGCATGCGGTTCAGGCTCTCCTCTAGCCAGGGCATGACCCGGTCATAGTCGGCATCAAACAGCCAGTTTTCATAGTCCCACGGGCAGTGATCGTGCCAAACGGAATTCGGGTTCTCTTTCTCGTAGATTCCGATCAGCCCGCGCTTTTGCTCCATTCGAATGTAACCGGACACCTTCTTGTCGTCGCGGATCACGGGCAGTTCTTTGTCCAATGCTTCGAACTCCGGCACCGGTTCGGTCACAAAGTAATGGTGCGTCATAGAGGTCATCGGCAGTTGCAGCCCCGACCATTCGCCCATTTGGCGCGCATAGGTGCCGCCTGCATTGACGACATGTTCGCAAGTAATCGTGCCTTTGTCCGTCTCAACCTGCCACTCACCTGAGGGCAGTTGCGTGATGTTGGTCGCACGACATTGGCGGATGATTTTCACACCCTTTTGGCGGGCACCCGCAGCCATCGCCATGGTGACGTTGGTCGGGTCGACGTGGCCATCGTCAGGTGTGTGAAGCGCGCCCAAGACACCTTCAAGGTTATAGAATGGATGCAACTCGGCCACCTTTTCTGGTCCGACAAGTTCGATATTGAACCCAAGCGAGCGCCCGACCGACAACGTATGACGGAGCCAATCCATCTCATCCTCAGTGTAGGCCAAACGGAACGACCCACAGCCGTGCCATGTCACGGGCTGACCAGTCTCTGCCTCCAATCCACCAGAATAAAGGCCGATGTTGTAATCGACACATTTGCCCAACCCGAAGCTAGAGGTTGAGTGGGTGATCTGGCCCGCCGCGTGCCATGTGCTGCCGGACGTCAGTTCTGCCTTCTCTAGCAGCACAGTGTCTTTGCCCCACCCCTCATGGCCGAGGTGATAAGCAAGGCCTACGCCCATTACGCCGCCGCCAACAATGACAACGCGTGCGTGGCTTGGAAACTCATTCGTCAATGGATTGTCCTCTTATGAGTCGTTTTTCTCTCGACAGGCTAATCGGACAACAGTACCATCGTCAATCATGAATGGGACAAATGTATCAAATACGATTCTCAAGCGTCTGGCAGGCGAGCTTCCTGAGCTGACACCTGAAGCGCGCAAGGCTGCAACTTATGTGCTGGAGAACCCCCGTGACGTAGGGGTGTCCACTGTGCGCGAAATCGCGCAGGCGGCAAACGTCAAACCTAACACGGTCGTGCGTATGGCGCGGCAAGTCGGCTTTGAAGGTTACGAGGATTTCCGCGCACCCTTTCGCGAAGCTATCAGGCGCGGTGCTGCAGACTTCCCTGATCGCGCGCGCTGGTTGCAAGAAATCCGCAAAACAGGCGACCTTGGCGGGCTTTACGCAGATATGGTGCGCGACGTGCTGGGCAACATCGAAGAAACCTTTGCCAATATTTCAACAGGGGACCTGAAAGTCGCAGCCGAGGCGATTTGGGCAGCGCGACGGGTTTTCACACTTGGGGTTGGCGTCAACAACTCTGTGGCGCGGAATTTCACCTATCTTGCTTCAACGGGGATGACCGAGTTTCATGCTATTCCTCGCCCCGGATCAACGCCAGTGGATGATTTGGCATGGGCCGACGGCCAAGACGTTCTGATTGCAATCACCTGCAGACCCTATCGATCAGAGGTGGTCGAGGCCGTTCGCATCGCCCGTGAACAGGGCATGGTCATCGTGGCACTATCAGACAGCCCAGCCAGCCCGATCATTCGGATGGCCAACCACAGGTTTGTCGTTTCAGTTGACACACCGCAGTTCTTTCCCTCGTCAGTCAGCATCATCGCGTTACTTGAAACGCTACTGTCCTTTGTCATTTCGGTTGCAAGTGACGAAATTCCCGAACGCGTGGCGCGGTTTCACGCAAGACGCCATGAACTTGGCATGTATTACAGTGAGGACAAATGACAAAACCACTTCGATCACTGGCAGCGCGCTATTATACCGATCCGCAGGTCTTCGAGATCGAGACCGCAGGGTTGTTGGCGCGGACGTGGCAATTCGGGTGTCATGCCTCCGAACTGACCGACATCGGCGATTATGCCACGTTTGAAATCGGGGGCGAGAGCCTGTTTGCCATTCGCGGGCGCGACGAAAAAATTCGGGTTTTCTATAATGTGTGCCAGCACCGCGCGCATCAGTTGGTGCAGGGAAAAGGCACAACGCGGGTTGTGGTCTGCCCCTATCATGCGTGGACATATGAGCTGACGGGCGAATTGCGCGCTGGCCCCAACATTAAGGCCGTCGAAGGGTTTGACAAATCTGACGTGTGCCTGAGCGAGGTCCGCGCAGAGGAATTCCTTGGTTTTGTCTTTGTAAACCTCGACCCAGACGCCGCCCCGATGGAAGAGTGGTTTCCAAATGCCCGCGCCGAACTGGAAGAATGGGTGCCCAATTGGGCGGAATTGAAGCCGCTGGAATGGGTGTCTATCCCCGAAAACTGCAACTGGAAGGTCTCGGTCGAGAATTACTCGGAGTGTTATCACTGCTCGCTAAACCATCCGACCTTCTCGAATGGGGTGGTCAAGCCTGAAACCTACGACATTCAACCGCAAGGCAAGTGTCTGCGACACACAACCGAATGTCAAAACCTCGAGAATATGACCTATGACGTCAATTCTGGCTTTGCGCATCAATACGAATATTCCAGCTGGTTCTTGTGGCCGATGTTTTCGTTCCAAGTCTATCCGGGCAATGTTCTGAACACCTATCACTGGCGCGCAATCGATGCGGGTCATGTGGTCGTCTGGAGAGGCTGGTACTCGGTCGGTGGAATTGACGATGAAAAGGTTCGAAAGCTCGCGCAGCAGGATCGGGCAACCACCGTGGAAGAAGACATTCACCTTGTCGAAAGCGTGCAGCGCGGGCTCGGCTCTCGCGGGTATCGGCCCGGCCCGCTGGTGATCGATCCTTGCGGTGGGGTGAATTCTGAACATCCCGTCATGCACCTGCAAAAGTGGATGCGCGATGCGATAGATGGTGGCGACAAAGGATCGGCAACTTGAAGACTTACTGGCAAAACTACATCGACGGCACATGGGTTGATGGCGGCGCAGGGCGGATCGACGTGTTTAACCCCGGCACTGGGGAAAAGCTTGCGGAACAGTCGCTTGCGGATGCAGGCGATGTTGACCGCGCCGTGATGGCCGCCCAGCGTGTGCATCTATCAGGCGCACTAGCCGATCTGCGGCCGGTTGAACGTGGGCGCATGGTGCAAGCCATGGGCCGCTATCTGATCGACCATATTGACGAGATCGCGCAAGTGCTGACGCTCGAGCAAGGCAAACCCCTGTGGGAAGCGCGGATAGAGGTTGAAGGCGCCGCTCGCTATTTCGAATACTATGGCAATCAAGCGGAAACGGTCGAAGGGCGCTCGATCCCGCTTGGCAAAGGCTACTTTGACTTCACGACATATGAACCTTTTGGTGTTTCGGCCCAGATTATCCCTTGGAACTACCCCATTGAAATGACCGCGCGATCTTTGTCGGCGGCTCTTGCAACAGGCAATGCTTGCGTGATCAAAACGCCTGAACTGACCCCGCTTAGCAACGCGTGGATGGCTCTTGCGGCCGAGGCCGTTGGCCTACCCAAAGGCGCGGTCAATATCCTGTGCGGTCTAGGGCGCGACGCGGGTGCAGCGCTGTCGACCCACCCGCTCGTCAACCAGATTGTGTTCACAGGATCGGTTCCAACTGGTATCGCCATCGCAACCGCTGCTGCCAGAAATGTCGTGCCTTGCGTGTTGGAGTTGGGCGGAAAGTCTGCTGCAATCGTTCATGACGATGCCGATCTGGACGCATTTGAGACTGACGTGCGATGGGGCATCTATTTCAACGCGGGGCAAGTTTGCTCTGCCATGAGCCGTGTGATCGCACATGAAAGCATTCACGACGAACTGGTCGAACGCATGGTCGGTGTCGCGCAATCACTAACCGTCAAGCCCGGCATCGACCAACCCGACTTTGGGCCGACAATGGGCGCAATGGTCTCCGAGGTACAGCGCGACCGCGCAGCAGAGATTGTTACGGCAGCGCAAGGCGAAGGGGCACAAGTCGTCACAGGCGGGCGCAAGATGAACATTCCTGGTGCGTTTCTTGAACCCACAATCGTCACAGGCGTCACCCCCGATATGACCATCGCAAACGAGGAGGTCTTCGGGCCGGTTCTGTCCGTCCTGAAATTCTCATCCGATACAGACGCGATTAAGATCGCAAACGGAACGCCCTACGGTCTCGTCGGCGGCGTTTTCACGCGCAATCTTGATCGCGCGACGACGGCAGCTCGTAAGCTGCGGGCGGGTCAGGTGTTCGTTAATGAATGGTATGCTGGCGGGGTTGAAACACCGTTTGGCGGCTATGGCAAATCGGGCTACGGCCGTGAAAAAGGGCGCGAAGCCCTCTGGAACTATGTACAGACCAAAAACGTCGCGATCAAGCTTGGTTGAGCGCGCAGAAAATGACCCGATCAAATTGAAAGGCTAAGACATGAGTGCATTCGACGAAGATCTTTTTTTAAAGGGCTTGGAACAACGCAAAGCCACACTTGGCGCGTCCTACGTTGAAAAGAACCTCGCCGCCGCGGATGATTTTACGCGGCCGTTTCAGGAAGCAATGACCGCATGGTGTTGGGGCTTTGGCTGGGGCGACGATGTGATCGATGCCAAGACACGGTCCATGATGAACCTGTCGATGATCGGGGCATTGGGGAAAATGCATGAATGGGAAATTCACTGCCGTGGAGCGATTAACAACGGGGTCACATCGGACGAAATCCGCGCAATTATCCACGTCGTCGGCATCTATTGCGGCGTGCCGCAGGCGTTGGAGTGCTTTCGCGTCGCCCGAAAAGTTCTTGAAGAGGCCTGACGCTACGACTTCGCATCAATTCTGCTTCTGCAAATCGCGAACACTGCGTTCATGGCCAGGCGCAATCGGAAACTGATCAAGGCTGGGGCCCGCTTGAATGACCGCTTTTCGCGCTGCAAGGCGGCATCGCCAACTCGCTTGCGCAGCAATGCTTGTGCTGTGAGCGCATGCAGCATGATAATTGAATTCACAAGTTGGGCTCGTAGCCGCCATTTTCTGCACCTTGCCCAAAGGTCCGCTAAGGCCTG
>CALGTJ010000354.1 GCA_937901435.1 uncultured Rhodobacter sp.
TTTTTCCGATTTATAACTGGTATAGCGCTGCGTTTCGGCCGCGCTAAGAAAGATATCCTGAGATGTACGCCAGCCTTGGTTGGCCTTATCGCATTTGGCGTAGAAAATCACCAAGTTCCCACGAGCTATGCGGGTGGTCGCATGGCTCATGTCGAAGTCGCGCTGTTCGGTATTGTAGATGATTGGCCTGTTGAGAGGGCCAGCCATGCTCAGTTCACTGAGCGGCGCGCAGTGATTTTGGCGCGATATCGGTCCAGTTCTCTTTGATCCAGTTGAGGCAGTCTTGCTTTGGGCCCACGGGTCCGACTTGGTCCCAGCCATCTGGAATGGGTTGAGCGGATGGCCAGAGCGAGTGCTGCCCCTCTTCGTTGATGAGGACCTTGAACGTATCACCGTCCATGCTCCAGTTGGCCTGTGTATCGTTAGACATTGATGCATATCCTTAAGATATATTTTTGTTCTTTTGGAAGCGCTTTGTTTTGTCGACAGAGCGCCGTTTCTCTGTTTTAGGTTACCACGTACATCAGATATTGGAAGGATAAGTTCGATGTCCATGACGGAGCAGGTGGGTTCAAACGATGTTCATGCGCAAGCAGCCCGGGTTATTTCGTCTGCGGTCAAGTGGTCTGCGGCGGCGGCGATTGTCCCCATCCCTGTCGTTGATCTGATTGCGCTTGGCGCGGTGCAGGTCAAGATGGTGCGCGATCTGGCACATGTATACGGCGCCGATGCTGATTCCGAGACGCTCCAGAGTGTCGTCTCTGCGCTCTTGGGCACGCTTGCATCGGCTGCGATCAGCGGCGGCCTGCTCGGCTCCTCTCTCAAGGTTGTTCCGGTTGGTGGGACGATTCTGGGGAGCGTTGGGCTTGCGGCTTTTGGGTCTGCTGCGACCTATGCGATTGGCAAGATTTTTGTCGCTCATTTTGAGAAGGGGGGCACAGTGTCGTCCTTCAGTGCTGAGGCTGTTGAGGCGGAGCTCAAGCAGGAGTTCGTAGCCGCTAAAGCCAAGGCCTGATTGGCCGATACGTCATGGCGTCCCCCCTTTTGATCCTCGCCTATCTGGTGCTTGCCGGTGTAGTCGCCTTTTTGGGTCGTAAGCGTGCCGTCGGCTTTGCTGGCTGTTTTGTACTTAGCTTGTTGCTCACGCCGTTCGTGATGGCTCTTGTTTTGATGGTTGCGGCCCCCCGCACCGATCCGTGAGGCGGCGGAATGCCTGCTTCTGACGAGGATGCCTCTGGGCAAGATGGTGGTCTTGGTGATCAGCTGTTAAAGCTGATCCCTCCTGTCCGTAAGGCTGACAGCAAGCCACGGCAAACAGCGCGTAGCGCGTTGGCTCAGTTATTGCGCCTGGGTGCGGAAGAGTCGCTCGGGCAATTGATGCTGGTGGCAGTTTTGTCCGCGCTTTGTGGAACGGGCGTGTTGTTTTTGCTCAATGCTGAGGCCAAAGAGATTGAGCAACATCACTATTCCACGCTGACAGCGGTTCTGTTTATTGGTTTGCTTGTCCTCTATCGAGGTGCCCAAAGCCGTCTTATTCGCACTGCAGCAGGCGCAATTGAGGCTGCTCTGGATCACAAGCGCCAACGCGTGGTTGCAGACGTTCTGCAGCTGTCCTTGCGCGACATTGAACTGATTGAAGGATCCAAATTGCGCGACGGGATCGCCGCGCATTACAGATCGTTGTCGCAAACGCTCGTGCCCCTCATCGCAGGGGCTGAAGCGCTGCTCTTGCTGGTCTTTATGTTTGCCTATGTGCTGTCGCTCTCGATCTTCGCAGGCGTGCTCACATTGGTCGTCGTTGGTGTCACGGTTGCTGGGTATCTGAACCGCAATAAACAAATGGAAGCCGAGATGCGTGCCGCCTCGGCTGCGGATGCACGGTTTCGGGGGCTGAGCGATGCCATTGTGGGCGGCGCAAAGGAATTGCAGCTCAGCCTGGGCCTGCGCATTGGCTTGCAGGAGGCGATGCAGGCTAGTTCGGCGGCACTTGCAAAGGGGCGGTCTGCCACAGCTGCACATTTTGCGGACCTGATCGCGACCGGAACAACCATCTCCTACATGATGGCGGGGGCTGTTGTGTTTGTGATGCCGCTTGTTGTGGGGCAAGGCGACGAGGATATTTCGCGTATCGTGGTTGCGGTCATCTTTCTGCTCGGCCCTATCGGTAGCGTTGTGCAGACCGCCCAGCAGTTCACGACAGCGCAATATGCACTCAGTGCGATCAACGCTTTTGAAGCCGATGTTGCAGACCGCAAAGCCAAGTCAGCGGAGCTGTCGGAATGTGGAGCCGAGCCCGAGGTCGGCGCGCACCCAACCTTTACGTTCGAAGACATTGCGATGGACAGGTTGCGCTACGTCCATGTGGGCCAGAAATCCTTTGCTATCGAAGATGTTAACCTGAGCTTGCGTAAGGGCGAGATCGTCTTCCTGACGGGGGGCAATGGTTCGGGCAAGACCACGCTGTTGCGGGTCTTGACAGGGTTGTATCCCAGAACCGACGGCGCGCTTCGTCTGAATGATCAGGCCGTGTCGATGATGCCGCCACAAGCCTACCGCGAACTGTTCGCAGGAGTTTTTGCCGATTTCCATCTGTTTGATCAGCCGTTTGGTCTGGATGAAGCTGGTATCTTTGCGTTTGATCGTTGGCTTGTCGAATTGGGCATTCGGGACAAGCTTGGGGCTGATGTGACGCAGATTGCCGCGGATCAGCTCTCAACGGGACAGCGCAAACGTGTGGCCCTTGCCCTTGCCTTGGCGCAGGCGCGTCCAATCCTGGTGCTGGACGAATGGGCAGCGGATCAGGACCCGGAGACCCGGCGGCGATTTTATGAAGAGATCTTGCCGGCGCTGCGCGCGGAGGGGCGCACGATCTTCGCGATCACGCATGATGAGAAATATTTCCAAATGTGTGACCGCCGCATGCACATGGTTGAGGGTCGTCTGATCCAGTGGGGGCCACAATGAAGGCATATCTAATCCGCCTGTTTCGCAAGATCAGTCTTGGATTGAGTTTCCTGGTGCTGATTGCCGCCTTCCTGTTGGTGATCTTATGGAACGTGATGGTTCATACTATTCCAGTTGGGCATGCGGGGGTTTTGTGGCACCGAATTGTTTTGTTTGGGGGGGCGGTTTCAAAAGGTCCGCTGTCTGAAGGGCTGCATATCATCCTGCCTTGGGATGCCATCTATACCTATGATCTGCGGTTGCAGTATAAGGAGCAGAGCTATCAGGTGCTGTCCAAAGACGGTCTGGCCTTTGATGTAGAGTTGAGTTTCCGCTGGCGGGTTGTCGGGGCCAATCTGGTCAAACTGAACCAAAATATCGGGCCAGATTATGTTGAGACGCTGCTGAGCCAAGAAATTGGCTCGGTCGCGCGCGAGGTGATGGCGCAGTACACTGCAGAAGCTCTGTTTACGGATGCGCGCGCAGCTGTTCAGCAAGCGATCTATGATCGGGTCACCGAAATGTCTCTGCCCAATGGGGTGGGTGCGGATGATCGATCAAACACCGATAAGAGTTGGCAACGGATGGCTGCTGAAGTTGAAGACGTTGTCATCCTGAGCGACATTCTGATCAAGCGGGTGCAGTTGCCCGAGCGTATTGCCGCGGCGATTGAGAGCAAGCTGGAGCAGGGGCAGATCGTCGAGGAGTATCGCTTTCGCGTTGAACGGGAGGCCTTGGAAAGTGAGCGCAGGCGTGTTGAAGCCGAAGGCATCCGTAGCTTCCAAGAAATTGTCACTCCCGCAATCTCGGAAAGTTATCTGCGTTGGCGTGGCATCGAGGCGACGCTCGAACTGGCACAATCTCCCAATAGCAAGGTTGTTGTGATCGGCAACAGCGCGACGGGTCTGCCGCTGATCCTTGATACGACAACGGCACCTGCGGGTTTAGCCGTCGACGCAAATGCCCCGCAGGATCAAGGGGCGGCGACACCATTGGATACTTCAGGTGGGCTTGATCAGGGAATGCTGGAAGGCATTCAGTTTGGCGGCAGTAGCCCTCCATCGTCGCAAAGCACAGCCTCTGGCACAGGCATACTGACAGCGCCGCGTGTGGATGAATTGAGCAGCTCCACGCGTGATAAGCCGGCAAGTAACTGATGCAGGATCATGCGCAGGACGCGACCTTGGAACTCGGGGATCAGCACAGCGGCAGGACATCTCTGCCCCTGAGCCCTGCGCAACTGGGTGTGTACTTTGCGCATCTTCGCGATGTGGCGGGCGGCCGGTTTAACATCGGCCAAGTGACCACGATTGCCGGGGACTTGAACATCGAGGTGTTCCGCCGCGCCGCCGCGCAGGTGATTGCTGAGACGCCTGCTTTGAACATGGCGATTGTGAGTGCGGGGGATGAGCCTTGCCAAGCATATGTGGATCGCAGCGCGGTTGAAATCGGCTTCCACGATCTGCGTGAGGCCTCTGATCCCGAAGCCACGCGAGCAGCGCTTTTAAAGCAGATGACGTTCGTCCCTTTTGATCTGGCGCGTGATGCACTGTTTCGATGGGCACTGATCAAGACCCGTGACGGTGCGACCGACTGGGTGCAGGTCTACCACCATATTGTGGTGGATGGCTGGTCTGGTCAACTTTTGGCAAGCCGGGTTGCTGCGCGGTACGGATTGCTGCTTGCGGGCGATACTGCGTCAGGTTCTGCAAATGATGAGCCTGAGCCCTATGCTGGGCACATTGCCGAGCAGCTTGCCTATCAGAGCAGCGAAGCAGTGGTTCGGGATGGGAGCTATTGGCGTGATCTTCTCTCTGGGGCGGATTTTGCCACGCCGTTTGAGATACGGTGCACCAGAGGCCAACCTGCCAATGAGGCGCAGTTTGTACGCCATGGGCTGGTTCTTGAGGGTGAGCGGATAAAGGCTGTTGAGCGGCTGTCCAAAGTCTATGGGGTCACATCCGGTCAGGTGGTGACGGCTGCTGCGGCCGTGCTTGAGGCTATGTGGACGCAGAGCTCGGATGTTGTTCTGGGCACGCCGCTTTTGGGCCGCTTTGGAGCTGCCGCGCGGGAAGTTGTCTCCATGTCGTCGAATGTCGGGCATCTGCGGATCAGGGATATCTGGGCACATTCGGTCGGATCCTTGCTCGGTGAAATCAAGAGCAAGCAGCTGGCGGGGCTGCGCCGCCAACGCTACCGCTACGAGGATCTACGGCGCGATCTGTTAGGATCTGGCTCAGAGGCCTCTCTGGCGCGGGTGCAGGTCAACCAGATGTCATTTGAGTATGATGTCCGTTTTGGGGATTTGGTGAGCACAACTACAAACCTATCGAACGGTCCGGTGGATGGGCTGAGCATCGCGCTCTATCCACAACCTGACGGACGATTGGCAGTTGATCTGGATGGAGAGCAAGTAGCGTTTGATGAAAAGGCCCTTTGCCATGTAGCCGATCAACTTCTGCATGTGCTGGATCAGTTTGCGGGATCGGGTGCCACCGGGGAGCCTTTGGCGCTTGGGT
>CALGTJ010000355.1 GCA_937901435.1 uncultured Rhodobacter sp.
CCTGCATCACGACGATCTTGTCGGCCATGGTCATGGCTTCGATCTGGTCGTGGGTGACATAGACGGTCGTTGTCGACAGGCGCTGGTGCAATTCGCGGATTTCGGCGCGCATCTGCACGCGCAGCTTGGCGTCGAGGTTTGACAGCGGCTCGTCGAAAAGAAACACCTGCGGGTCGCGCACGATGGCGCGCCCCATCGCAACGCGTTGGCGTTGCCCGCCGGACAGGGCACGTGGATATCGGTTGAGATAGGGTGTCAGGCCAAGGATCTCTGCGGCGCGGGTGACGCGGGTCTGGATTTCAGCCTTATCCATTTTGCGCATCCGCAGGCTAAAGGCCATATTCGCGGCCACGGTTTTATGGGGGTAAAGGGCGTAGTTCTGGAACACCATGGCGATGTCACGTTCTGACGGGGGCAGGTTGTTGACCACGCGATCCCCGATCTGGATCGTGCCGCTGGTGACGCTTTCCAGTCCGGCGAGCATACGAAGCAAGGTAGATTTGCCACAGCCAGAAGGCCCGACCAGCACGACGAATTCGCCATCGTGTATGTCCACATCCAAGCCATGCAAAACCTCCACCGCGCCGTAATTCTTGCGCAACGCGCGGATCGTCACCTCTGCCATACTTCCCCCCGACAGTTCCCGTCTTTGCACAGACCCTAGTTTAGCGTTCTGGTGCTGTCCATGCGCAGCTTGCATCGGTCAGCTTGCGCCTTGCATGACAGGCTTGGGTTCAGCAAAATCAAACATGCAAAGTCGGGATGGTTGCACGAGCAACAGAGGGACTCGGGTATTTGATTCCCTTGACAGATTTTTGGCTTCACCCATACTCGCCCCGTTACCATTTGACGGGGGGACCGTGTTAGTGGCGCTGATCGCGTGGCCCATGCACCTTCCGCAGTTCGATAACCGCAAACACTCCTGGGAGGAGCCTTTATGAGACGAGAAATTTACGACGCCATGGTTCAGGCGGGCAAGATCAACCGACGTGGCGTGCTTAAGGGCATGGCCTCGACCGGTGCGATGGCTGCGGCTGCGGGTGTCTTTACGGGTGCGTCGCTAAAGCCGGCTGCGGCGGCAAGCCATGGAAATGTGCGCGCAGAGATTCTCAAGATCCCCGGCGTTGGCATGGGCTCTCCAGGGGATGCAGAATGGCAGAAGGTCGGCGAGATGTGCCTTGGCCAGACCATGGAAACCGTCGCCGAGGGTGAATTTGAGGGGGTCGAACTGACCTTTATGGGTCTGAACAACCAGAACCTGCACAACTTTCTGTTCCGTGGTTTTCTAAAGCCGTGGGAGGCCTATACCGGCGCCAAGATCAACTGGATCGACCTTGCGCAGGCCGATTATAACGCGCGTTTGCAGCAGTCGATCGCGACTGGCACCGTCGATTTTGACATTATCGAGATGGGTGCACCGTTTGAGGGGGATGTGCTGGGCAAGGGTCTGGCCTCGGAAATGCCCGACTGGGTCAAAGACGCCATCGACATGGATGACTATGTTGACTACCTCAAGGCGCCTGTCGGCACTTGGGATGGCAAGACCTACCGCGTGTCTATTGACGGCGATTGCCACACATTCGCCTATCGCACCGACTATTTCGGTGAGGGGTCTGTGACGGGCAAAGATGTGCCCAAGACATGGCAAGAGATCAACGCGATTTCCAAGGAATTGGCGGGCAAGGAAGATCCGCTGACCGGCCTGCCGGCGCATGGATATCTTGATCCGCTCAAGGGCTGGGGTGGCTTTGGGTTCTATTTCATCGAGAACCGCGCCTCTGCCTATACCAAGCATCCCGACGATCCGGCATGGCTGTTTGATCCGGAAACGATGAAGCCGCGCGTCAATAATCCCGGTTGGGTACAGGCCATTCAGGACGTGATGGACCTGATTGGCACAGAGGGCGCTTATCCAGCCGACCAGATCAACGCCGATCCCGGCACGACCGCGTTCCAGCAGTTCCTGGCAGGCACGGGGTCCATGCTGATGTGGTGGGGTGACGTTGGGTCCAGTGCGCGGACCTCTGATACCTCGGTTGTCGGTGACGTTGTCGGGTTCGGGATCAACCCCGGCTCGGATCGTGTCTACAACGCCAAGGCAGGCGCTTGGGAAGAGACCTATAACGAAGCCCCCAACATGGCCTATATCGGCTGGGGCGTTTACGTTATGGCGACAGTGGACAGCGACGAGAAAAAGCACAAGGCCGCTTGGTCTGCCGCTGCCCATCTGGGTGGCAAGGACCTGTCGCTTTGGGCGTCGGCCTATCCTTCGGGCTTCCAGCCATATCGCAACTCTCACTTCCAGTACGACGAGTGGGAAGAGGCCGGATATGACCGTGCTTTCATCGAGGATTACCTTGGGTCCAACGCGGATTCTTACAATCATCCCAATGCTGCGATCGAGCCACGTATTCCAGGCATCTTCCAGTATTACTCTGTAGCAGAGGATGAATTGGCCAAAGGCTTTGCTGGTCAATATGCCTCTGCTCAGGAAACCGCAGACGCGATTGCTGCGGCTTGGGAGAAGATCACAGACCAGATCGGGCGCGAGAACCAGATTGCGGTGTATAAGGCATCCTTGGGGATGTAAGGCATTTGGGAAGGGGCGGATTATGCCGCCCCTTCCATTCGACACTAGTGTGGCGGATGTTAGGGTTTTTTTAACTCTGGGATACCAAGCTAGATGTATGAAACTTCATGATATATCGATTCAAGTGCCCGACCCGCTGTTAGAAGCGGCCAAACGTCTGGCCGCGAGCCGGGATGTGACAGTAGGACAAGTCTTTCGCGCAGCCCTTTCCAACGAAATACGTCGTTCAACGCGCAATGCGAAAACGCCCAATCGGGCGGATGAGCAACTCCTCGCGCCCTTGCGGGCACTCCTCGCGGTGGATTTTGGGCGGACAACGGGCTGGGAAGATCTTCAATCCCGTCTGCAGTCCAAGGGCTACACCTTACGAGAAGGTGGTGGAGGGCTTGCCATCCATTCTTACCCGGACGGGGTCAGGCTATGCAAAGCATCAGAGCTTGGCCACGCCTACAGTTCACTGATGAGACGATTTCAACGCCCTTTTCCGGGACATTCTCACCAGCATCTTGTAAACCGCATCATACCACAATACGCGGGGTCAGACCCTGAAGATATCGATCTGATCGAGCCCTTTTGAGGCAATTCGGTTCTAGCCCAACTCTGCCAAAATCGCCTGTGCTGCGGCCCTCGGATCATCAGACCGCCAGACAGGACGCCCGACCACAATATGATCAGCACCCGCGGAAATAGCGCTGGCTGGCGTGGCAATGCGTTTTTGGTCGCCCGCATCAGACCCGCTTGGCCGAACGCCCGGCGTGACGATCAGTTTTCCCGCAGCTTGCGGCAAGGCGCGGATCCCGGCGGCTTCATGAGGTGAGGCAATGATACCATCTGCCCCCGCTTCCAGCGCGCGCGCAGCACGTTCCAAGGTGATTGTCTTGATGTCACCGGGTTGGATCATACAATCGTCCAGATCACTGCGATCCATTGACGTCAAAACTGTCACGCCCAGAATTCTAAGGCCACTGCCCGCAGCACCGTCTTTCGCTGCACGGACCACATGGGGATCGGCGTGCACGGTGAGAAAATCCAGATCGAACTGCGCAAGGCCACGCACGGCGGCCTCGACCGTGGCGCTGATGTCAAACAGCTTCATGTCCAGAAAGATGCGCTTGCCATGTTCTTGTTTCAACTCATTGGCCAGTGCCAGCCCACCGCCCGTGAGCATCCCCAACCCGATTTTGTAGAACGACACGACGTCGCCGATCTTTTCGGCCAGCTCCAGCCCCGCAACGGCGTTTGGCACGTCAAGGGCAACTATCAGGCGGTCATCTGGTTTGGTCATGAGGGCGCTCCTGTAAAAACGCTCTCTGTCTCTGTCGAGGACCCTTGGTCGTCAAGCGGCCAATGGCATATTTTCGTCTGTCTGGGCACTGGATCGACAGTTTATCGACTGCGCAAGGCGAATGGCGTCGGCGATCAGCCGGTCTTCCAGCGGTAAGATCCCATGCAACGGCTGACTGGTCGACATCCGGATTTCATGAGGCGGCTGGCCCACGCGGTCTTTCACAAATAGAACGACTACGGCCTCGACACGCCCGAAATCGGCGCAATAAGATCTGTCCTCGACCCGTGCTTCAAGAATGCGCATGGGTGGCCTGCGGACTTTTGGTGATGGAACGCGCTTTGAAGGTCGAATGGGCCTTGCCTGCAAGGGCCTGCGTTATTCGGCGATATCCCCAACTGGGATGCCCCGGTGCGGAGACATTATAGGGGGTCTTTGCAAGTCCCCCGATGCGCACCTGACCTTTGAAGCGACGCTCTGACGCATCGTAGATCACATTATCGATCCGCATAGTCGTTTCCATAACTTGCTTTCCTTTCTGAACAATGCGTTGCGTGCTTTCACACGAACGGACACCACACGGAATCCGCCATTTCACCCTGTGGATTAGTTTAACTTGGGGAGTCAATTGTGGTTTGTCGCGGGGTTTGACGAAACTGTGATCACAGTTGTTCCACACCAATAATTGGCGGCAAGTCCTTTAACGTCATCTGGCCGGACCGAAATTCCGGCATCCAACGCATTTGGCGCAAGGCGTCCATCAACAACCCATCCAGCAATTGTTGTGCGGTTCCAGAGCCTGCAATGATCGACTTGCATTTCAGATGAACGGCCTGATCCATCGCCTTATCGGGCGCGCCCAGATGCAACGCCAAATCCGCACGGCAGATGCGTTGTTCCGCGTCAATCTGCGGCTTTGTCATCTCTATACGCGAGATCTGCATTTTTACCCTTTACGAACCTGACGTGGATCAATGCGGAATAACCTGTTCTGTGCAACGGTGAGAAATGGAGGAACGCTCCCCGTTCGGGCGACGCTTTTGGCGGTCAGGGACTTGAAATCGGGCGGTGTGACATCCACTTCTGAACCAAGGTTCGAACGTGATCTGTGCCGAATTCGGGCGGGTCTGATCCGGACGCTTTATATAAAGGAGAGACCGATGAACTTAGAAAAGTTCACAGAGCGCTCGCGCGGATTTTTACAGGCTGCCCAGACGATCGCAATGCGGGACAACCACCAACAGTTGGTTCCCGAGCACCTGCTTAAGGCATTGATGGATGATGATCAGGGGCTTGCCTCTAATCTTATCAAGAGTGCGGGCGGCTCGCCTGCGCGCGTGGTCGAGGCCGTCGATCTTGCCGTGTCAAAACTACCGAAAGTGACCGGAGACGCCGGACAGGTCTTTATGGATCGCCAAACGTCAAAGGTACTGGACGAGGCGGAAAAGCTTGCCACCAAAGCAGGCGACAGTTTTGTGCCTGTTGAACGTCTGTTAACAGCTCTTGCGGTAGTTAAATCCAAAGCCAAAGAGGCATTGGATGCTGGGGGCGTGACGGCCATGTCGCTAAATTCTGCGATCA
>CALGTJ010000356.1 GCA_937901435.1 uncultured Rhodobacter sp.
AACCGATGCCCGACCCCGCATGCTCATCCCCTGATTTAACTCAGATCAATGATGGCAAATTCAGTTCCGGGTGACTAGAGGTATCAACCGTGATATACGGCCTGACAAGACAACGGGTCTTTGGTGAGTGTAATGAGATTGGTCTCGGCTCTTCTTTCGGTTGCATCGGTCGCGGCATTCGGGTTTGCCTGCGGCGCTTTTGCGCTGGCCTATGTGACGCCGGACCCTGCCCCTTTTGTGGCCCCCACGCGGGCCGCTGCAGTTGAAACCCGCCCCAGTGACACGCGCGATCTGCCACAGGTCTGGCCTGCTGTCTTTGGTGTCATTCCCGAACCGGAAACAGAACCAGAACCAGAGCCCGAAATCTTTGTCGAACTGCCGCCCGAGGAAAACACCACCTATTACCTGACCGGATTGATTGCCGGACGTGGTGCGAAAAGCTGGGCGATGATTTCCGAGAATGATCGTGGGTTTGTGGTCCGTGTGGGTGATATTCTGATCGGTGGCGAAACTGTCGTCGAGATTATCACAGAGGGCGTGCTGATCGACTATGACGGCGAGCGACAGTTGATCCCGGTGTACCGCTCTGAACTATCGAACCTTGTCTGGCGAGAGCCTGTGTCAGAGGCCGACCGCGACCCTGCGCCGCTGTTGGCAGAGGTGACAGTTCCCGTCGAAGGTCTTGACCGAGAGTATGTCACCGGCATGTTCGGTGCCGCAGGACGGCTGGCGGCCAGTCGCGGGGATGCTCTGCTGGGGGGCATGGAAATTGTGTGGATGGAACGCGGGCAGTTCTTTGACCAGATCGGCCTGCGCACGGGGGATAAGATCCTGCGGGTGAATGGCAGTTCTGTGGCGACAGAGAATCTGCTTGTCGATATCTCGGATGATGGTATCGCAAATGGCTCGTTCGATCTTGAAATCCTGCGCGACGGCACGCGCCAAACGTTGAAGGTTACTCTTGATAAAGGCTAGTCGCATCCTCTTTGTCATGCTGGTGGCCCTTATCGGCAGCAGCATGGGCCTGCGCGCGCAGATCTCGCTTGATTTGCGGGATGCGGATCTGCGCTCTTTTGTCGAGATCGTGGCAGAGGCAACGGATCGCAACTTTACGCTGGATAACCGGGTTCAGGGAACAGTAACCGTGATCGCGCCGGGCACCGTGTCCGAAGACGCGCTGTACGAGATTTTCCTGAATGTGCTGGAACTGAACCGGTTGACGATTATTCAGGGGGATCTGGTCGATCGGATCGTGCCGATGGATATCGCTCGTGAACTTGCGCCCGGTGAACGGGTGCGCACCCTTGGCGGCGCGTTCGAGACTCGCGTGTTTAACGTGCGCAACATTTCCTTGGGTGAAACGGTCGAGGTGATCCGCCCGCTGTTGCCTGCCGAGGCGGTCCTGAGCACGGTAGAGCAATCGGGCCTTTTGATCATTTCGGACCGCAAAGAAAACATCAATCGCATCGCCACGCTGATTGACCAGCTTGATCGCCCGCGTCGCAAGACGATTGAAACCATTCGCCTGAATTATTCCAATGCACAGGATATCCTGACCACGATCCAGACGCTGGATATCGTCCCTCCCGGCGGCTCGTTAAGCGCGGATTTCCGGTCTAACGCCATCGTGGTCAGTGGCAATGACGAGTTTCGCAGTCGGATCCGGTCGGTTGTGTCGCAACTGGACACGCCGCAGCGGTCTGTGTCCACAGCCGTGGTACAACTCAACTATGCCGACGCGGTACAGCTAGAGGGGATTATTGCGCGTTCCGTGGTGGCGCAAAGCGCAAATGGGGCGGCGGCGGACATTACAATCGTGGCGGAGCCCCAGACCAACTCGATCCTTGTCACCGCGCCAAGTGATCAGATGGCGTCGATCAGCGGCGCGATCCGGCGGCTGGATCAGCGCCCCAGTCAGGTACTGATCGAGGCGGTGATTTTCGAACTTTCGGTGCAGAACCTCAGTGATCTGAGCGCGCAATTTGGTGGGTTGTTGAACAATGCGCTGTTTGGTGGCGCAGAGTTCAGCATTGGTGGGCGTCCGACCCTGACCAGCCTCGTCAGCGCGGCGATCAATGGCCAGGTGACCAGCCCCGGCGAAGGCGGTGTTCTGGGCGGGGCTTCTGTAAATGCGGCGGGAAATCAGGGGTTTGTTGGCTTTCTCAGCGCCTTGACCAAAGAAACCTCTGCCCGGCTTTTGTCGACGCCCTCGATCCTGACGCTGAACAACACAGAGGCGGAAATCGTCGTTGCGCAATCCGTGCCTTTTGTCACCGGCAGCTTTGCCACGGTCGGGGATAGCGCCACGCCAGAGCGCCCGTTTCAGACGATTGAGCGTCAAGACGTCGGTCTGACCCTGCGTGTCACGCCACAGATCACCGGCGACAACACGGTGCGCATGGAAATCGCGCAAGAGGCGTCCAGCCTGACGCGTCAGGCCAGCGCAGCGGGCGGAGAGATCACCTCTAAACGCACGCTGTCCACCAATGTTCTGGTGGGGGATGGTCGCGTCATCATGCTGGGGGGCCTGCTGGAAAACGGGGCAGGGTCCGAGAACGCTGGCGTGCCGGGGCTGCGCAAGATCCCTGTGCTGGGCAATCTGTTTCGCGGGCGCGGTGTCAGCAAGAACCAGCGTGTTTTGCTGATGCTGATCCGTCCCCGGATCATTCGCGATGACCATGACGCGACCAGACTGACGCGCGAGATTGCGCGTGATGCCAAACGGGCCACGGCTGCGATCCAACCGCGCCCCGATGATCGCTTTCCAAACCTGCCGATCCAGTCCTTTCCCTTTGACGGGGCCGATCTGAACCAGCCATTTGACGCCGGGTTTATTGACAGCGGCGCGCGGTCGCGAACCTTTCCACCGCTGCCCTCGCGTCTGTTGTTCGACGCCAAATAACCCATGTCCCGCTCTGTCCTGCCCTTCACCTTTGCCCGCGATCAACAGATGGTCCTGCAAGGTGATGCGCTGATCTGTGGTCCCGGTGCGACCGTGTTCGGGATGCGCGAGGCGCGGCGGCGCGCGGGCTTTCCGGTGCGGGTAGAGGCGGTGGCGGCCGAGGCTTTTGAGAGTGTTCTGAACACCCATTACCGCGAGGGGGCTAGTGGCGGTGACAGTGAGGAAAGCGACCTTAGTTTTGACCTCGAGGTGCGCGACGGCGGACCCGGTTTGCGCGACCTGCTAGAGGATGCGACTGAGGCTCCGGTGATCGAACTGGTCAACCAGTTGCTGCGCCGGACCGTGCGTGGCGGGGCGTCGGATCTGCACGTGGAACCCTACGAGGACGGCCTGCGTGCGCGGGTGCGCATCGACGGGATGCTGAGATCGGTGATGGATCGCAACGATGTGCCTGTGCGCCGGGTGATTTCTCGGCTCAAGGTTATGGCCGGGTTGGACACTGCCGAAACGCGTTTGCCCCAGGACGGACGCATCGCCCTGCGCTATGGCGGGCGCGATATCGACGTGCGCATGTCGACGCTGCCGGGGCATTTTGGCGAGCGGATCACCCTGCGCGTGCTGGATCGCCACTCTGGCCTGTTGCCATTGGACAAGCTGGGGCTCAGCGATCATCAAGCCGAGGTTCTGAACCGTCTTGCCGCGCGCCCCGATGGCATCGTGTTGGCCACCGGGCCGACCGGGTCTGGCAAGACGACAACGCTGTATTCCTTGCTGCAACTTGCGGATCAATCCAAACGCAACATCGTCACTGTCGAAGACCCGATTGAATATCACCTACCGGGGATCAGCCAGACCCAGACAAACTCCGATATTGGCATGACCTTTGCCGCAGGTCTGCGCGCGACGTTGCGGCAAGACCCGGATGTGATTCTGGTGGGCGAGATCCGCGATGTGGAAACTGCCCAAGTCGCGGCACAAGCCTCGCTGACCGGGCATCTGGTGTTTTCGTCCCTGCACGCCAATGGCTCTGTCGCCGCTGTCACCCGACTGCGCGATCTGGGGCTGGATAATTTTCTGATCGCCGCCACCTTGCGCGGGATTTTGGCGCAACGGCTGCTACGCTGTCTGTGCCCGATGTGCAAAGAAATGGGGCCGCCCGATGCGGTGGCAAGTGCGATGTTCGCGGCTTGTGCTGTTCCGCAGCCGTCCATGATCGCAAGTGCCAAAGGCTGTGCCGAATGCAGTGAGACAGGCTATGCGGGACGGCAGGGCGTTTATGAGATCGTCGAAATCACCGAAGCGGTTGCCACGGCGATTGGCGAGAATGCGTCAGAGCAAACTCTCAAACAGATTGCTGTGCCGCAGGGGCAAACTCTGATTGCACAAGGGCTGTCGCTGGTGGCAGAGGGGCGCAGCAGTATTGACGAGGTCCGCCGCGTGTTGGGCGCGGTCTAGATGCAACCGTTTGCCTATGTCGCTTATGACCGGAATGGCGCGCGCAAAGTGGGCACTCTGGTCAGTGAAAGCGAGCGCGCGGCCTTTGACGAGTTGAAATCGATGGGCCTGATGGCCGCAGAAATCACCGCCAAGGCAAAGCCCAAGGCCGGACGGTCCAGCGGGGCGAAACTGGACGCGGATGAGCGCGCGATATTCTCGCGTCAGATGGCGGTCTTGCTGTCAGCCGAACTGTCGATGGAATCCGCGCTGGACGCCGTAATCGAAAGCGAAGGATCTTCGCGGATGCAGGCCTTTGGCGCAGAGTTGAAGGCGGCGACGCTAGAGGGCTATCCTCTGTCCGACGCGATAGAGAGGGGTCGCGCCGGGTTTGCGCCCTATTACACCTCGTCCCTGCGTGCCGGAGAAACCTCTGGCGATTTGGCATCCGTGTTCAACGGGCTGGCGGATTTCCTAGAGGCGCAGGGCAGCAACCGCGCCGAGATCGCCACGGCGCTGGTCTATCCCGCTTTTGTCGCTGCCGTGTCCCTGCTGGTCTGTGTGATCCTGATTACCAATGTTGCCCCTGAAATTGTCGCTATGTTCGAGGTGTCCAACAGGCCCCTGCCGGAACTCACTCAGGTTGTGCTGGGGATTTCGGACTGGATTCAACTGCACTGGATCGCTTTGGCCGTTGGGCTTGGCGTGTTTGTTGTTGGCGGGTTTTTTGCGCTGCGGGTTAATTCCATACGCAATCGGGTGGACCGTATTCTGATGCGCCTGCCAATCTTTGGACGGCTTCGGCGCATGGCCATTGCCGGGCAATATTTGCGCACCATGGCGCTTGTTTTGGGCAGTCGTCAGACTGTCATCAATGCGGTGCAATCGGCGGCGGATGTGCTGACCGTCGATATGTTTCGCCGACAGGCCGACGAGATCGTCACTGGCGTGCGGCAGGGCGAGAGCCTGTCTGGCGCGGTCAAACGGTTCACCCTGATGCCGCCTGTGGCGCTGCAACTGATCCGCGTCGGAGAAGAGTCCGCCCGCCTCGCCCAGATGACCGAACGCGCGGCGGTTCTGGTCGAGACATGGCTAGCCAATGATCGCAAACGCATCGCGTCAATCATTGATCCGGTTTTAATGATGGTGGTCGGGGTCTTTGTGCTGATCGTCGTGCTGGCGATCTTGCTGCCGATCTTTGATCTGCAATCGGTGGTGATTGCCTAAGCGCAAACCTATCATTCATGGTCGCGGTTTCGTCGAAAATTCGCGCGTAGAAGTTAGGTCAGATTACGGTTTCGGGGGGCTTTTTCAACTCAAACGGTTCTATCGGGTAGCCAACCCCAGCCAAATACAACCCGTCAGGCGGTGAGACTGGCCCACATGCCGCGCGGTCGCACGAGTCCAATGCGCATTTGACGTCGTATGGCCGCCAGGCGCCCGCGCCGACCCGTTCCAACGTTCCGACAAAGCTGCGCACTTGATTGTGCAGGAAACTGCGCGCGCGGACGTGAAATTCGATCTCTGCGCCATTTCGCACCACATCCAACGCGTCCACCGATTTCACCGGGCTTTTCGCCTGACAATGCGACGCGCGGAAGGTGGTAAAGTCGTGCAGGCCCAGCAAGTGATTGGCCGCCTCCTGCATCGCATTGACATCCAAGTCATGCGGCACCCGCCAGACCAGCCCTTTCGTATGTGTCAGCGGTGCGCGGCGACACAGGACACGAAACACATATCGCCGTTCTATCGCGGAAAACCTTGCATGAAAGTCATCCGAAACGTGTGCAGCATCCACTATGGCCACTGGATGCCGTTTCAAATGATGGTTTAACGCCTCTGACAGCCGAAACGGATCCCAATCCTTGACCATATCGCAATGGGCCACCTGCCCAAGCGCATGAACCCCGGCATCGGTGCGTCCGGCGGCGGCGATGCTGGGCACGTTCTGCTCCAGCTTTGCCAAGGCGGTCTCTATCGCGCCCTGCACAGACGGATGCTCTGCCTGACGCTGCCAGCCGGAAAACGGCGCGCCGTGGTATTCGATTTTGAGGGCATAACGGGGCATAAGCGCAGCCATACTGCGTTTCGCAAGGACAGTGAATCGCAATTTCCGCTTGTTCACACAAACGATCTGCGCTCAGTCATTTTGAATTCCCCCTAGAACCCCGGCGCGTGGCTGCCTATCTTGAGCAGGCAGACGGAGAGTACCGCTTTGATCATCAATGATATTGCCGACGGATTGACACGCAGCGTCGGGCGGGTTGGCGATGCCTTTAGCGGCGCGTTTTTCGAGCCGGTTATTCGCATCGGGGTCACGGGTTTATCGCGGGCCGGTAAAACGGTGTTTATCACGTCGCTGATCGCCAATCTGCTGGACCGGGCCCGGATGCCGCAACTGGTTGCCGCGTCAGAGGGTCGTATCCTGACGGCCTTCCTGCAACCGCAGCCGGACGACACGGTGCCGCGTTTTGACTATGAAACCCATCTTGCTGCGCTGACCTCGAACACCCCTCATTGGCCCGACAGCACCCGCGCGGTCAGCCAGCTGCGCCTGTCCCTGCGCGTCAAACCCGCAGGTTTGCTGGCTGGGTTGCAGGGACCGCGCACCATTCATCTGGATATCGTGGATTATCCGGGCGAGTGGTTGCTGGATCTGGAGCTGATGGACCTCAGCTATGGCGCGTGGGTCGAAAAGACGCTTAAGCGCATCACGGATCGCGCAGAGGCGGCATGCTATATGGCGCTGGCAAGCGACGTTGATCCCACCGCGCCGTTCAGCGAACCACAGGCGCGCGGGCTGGCCAGTTCCTATTCCACATACCTCAAGGCCGCGCGTGAGGTTGGGTTTTCCGACTGTACGCCGGGGCGTTTCCTGTTGCCCGGCGAGATGGAAGGCTCGCCGGTTTTGACCTTTGCCCCTTTGGCCAAGCCTGCAAGCCTGCGCCGTGGCAGCCTGTGGCGCGAGATGGAACGGCGGTACGAGGCCTGTAAGGCGCAGGTGGTAAAGCCGTTTTTTCGCGACCACTTTGCCCGGATTGATCGCCAGATCGTCTTGGTCGATGCCTTGGGCGCGATCCATGCAGGGCCCCCTGCGGTTGAGGATCTGCGAGAGGCGATGACCGATATTCTTGCGGCCTTCCGACCCGGTCGCAACGCGTTTCTGTCCAAGCTGTTCCTTGGAAAACGGGTTGAAAAGATCCTGTTCGCCGCGACCAAGGCCGACCATTTGCACCATAAGCAACATCCGCGGCTGACCGCGATCATGGAGGCTTTGGTCAAAGACGCCAAATCCCGCGCGGATTTTGCGGGGGCAGGCACATCGGCCATGTCGCTGGCGGCCTTGCGGGCCACGGTCGAGGAAACGCTGGACCATGAGGGTGACAAACTGGACTGCGTGCGCGGCACGTTGCTAAAGGATGGCCGTCAGGCGGCGTTCTATCCGGGGGAATTGCCAGAGGATCCCAACCGTCTGCTTAGCCCGGCGCGCGAGGGGGCTGAGGCGTGGCTGGATGCGGACTATCAGGTGATGAGTTTCGCGCCCGCCTTGCTGACCCTGAAACCGGGCGAGGGCCCGCCGCATATCCGGCTGGACAAGGCGGTGCAGTTCCTGATCGGCGATAAGTTATGAGGTTGGTGACGGCGCGGGAAAAAGATGCGTTGGCTTTGGCCGGAATTCTGTGGGGCTGGGCGGCAGAGACGCCCTGGATGCCCAAATTACATGCGCGGCCTGACACAGAGGTGTTCCTGGAACGGCTGATCGCTCAGACAGAGGTGACGGCGATTCGCAATTGGCGCGGTGTTCAGGGGTTCCTCGCGCGCGACGGCGAGATGATCCATGCGCTCTATCTGCATCCTCGGGTGCGAGGGCAGGGCTGGGGCGCGCGTCTGTTGGATCAGGTCAAGGCGCGCTCTGACAGGCTGACGCTTTGGGCGTTTCAGGCCAATGAGGGCGCGCGGGTGTTTTATCGGCGTGAGGGCTTTGTCGAGGTGGAAAAGACTAATGGCGCTGGCAATGATGAAAAGTTACCGGATGTGCGCATGGTGTGGCGGAGGGAAGCATGAGTGAAAAACGCGGACCCGTTCTGATCGAATTGGATACAGAACCGACAGTGTCCCCATCCGAGGCACCACCCGTTATAGACGCACCAGAGGCCCCCTCTGGTGCGGCGATGCAGCGCGTCGCCCGCCTTGCCGCCCGCCCACCGTCGCGTCTGGCGCAGTGGTTCTGGGGCCTGCTGCTGTCGCTGGTCGGCTTTGTGGTGTCGCTGGCAGCTTGGGATTACGTCAACGGGTTGATCTTGCGAAGTCCGGTATTGGGCGTGATTGCCTTAGGCCTGACGGGGGTGTTCGTGCTGGTTTTGGCGCTCATCTCTATCCGTGAACTTGCGGCGTTTTCGCGGCTCAAGCGGTTGGACGGGGTGCGCATGGCGGCGGATACGGCGCTGGCCGAGGCCGATCTGGCGGGGGCAAAACAGGTTTCCACCCGGCTGGAGCGGCTTTATGCGGATCGCGCGGAATTGGACTGGGGCCGGCAGCGGGTGTCAGAGCGGTTGGGCGATCTCTTTGATGCGGATGGTGTTTTGGGTCTGGTCGAGACGGAGTTGCTGGCCCCGTTGGACGCCGCCGCACGCGAAGAGATTGAAAGCGCGGCGCGTCAGGTGGCCACGGTGACGGCGATTGTCCCGTTGGCGCTGGCGGATGTGTTTACGGCGCTGACGTCGAACCTGCGGATGATCCGGCGGATTGCCGAGATTTATGGCGGGCGCTCTGGCACCTTTGGCAGTTGGCGGCTGACGCGGACGGTGATGACGCATCTGGTGGCGACGGGGGCCGTGGCCGTGGGTGACGATCTGATCGGCTCGATTGCGGGGGGTGGTGTTCTGTCCAAGATCTCGCGCCGCTTTGGCGAAGGTGTGGTGAACGGGGCCCTGACCGCGCGGGTTGGTGGGGCCGCGATGGAGGTGTGCCGTCCCTTGCCGTTCCGCACGCAACGGCGTCCGTCTGTGACCGGGCTTGTCCGGCGGGCGTTGACGGGTCTCTTTGGCAATCTCTGACGGTGTCTTGACCAAAATGGCGCGTGCCTGCGGCCCACGGCTGGTTTTCCCGCCCCGCAAAAGCGGTGCGGCGCCGCCCGGACACAGCGTGACGCGATGACGCAAACCGCCGCTTGTCCTATGCCGGGTGCAGTTCTATAACGCGTCCATGATGTTCCGCATTGCCATCATCATTCGAATTACGTGCCCGGCGCTCTGATCCATCGAGCCGCCGGGACAAGGCGTATGACCCATCCGCGCCGCCCCTTCACCCTGACATTTTCCGTTTCCAAGGACGCGAACCGATGAGCGCCGAGACGCCTGACTATAAAGACACCCTACGCCTGCCTGTCACCGATTTCCCCATGCGCGCGGGCTTGCCCAAGCGAGAGCCCGAGTGGCTGGAAAAATGGGCCAGGATTGGTGTGTATGACCGCCTGCGCGAGAAAGAGGGGCGCACGTCCTTTACCCTGCACGATGGCCCGCCCTATGCGAACGGGCATTTGCACATCGGTCATGCGCTGAACAAGATCCTCAAGGATATGGTGGTGCGCAGCCAGCAGATGATGGGCCATGACGCGCGCTATATCCCCGGTTGGGATTGCCACGGTCTGCCGATTGAATGGAAGATCGAGGAAAAATACCGCAACAAGGGGCAGGACAAGGACGCGGTCGACATCGTCGAGTTCCGCCGCGAATGCCGCGAATTCGCCGAGGGCTGGATCGGCATCCAGCGCGACGAGTTCAAACGGCTGGGCGTCACCGGCAACTGGGACGACCCCTATCTGACGATGAATTTCCATGCCGAACGTGTGATCGCAGAGGAATTCCAGAAGTTCCTGATGAACGGCACGCTCTATCAGGGATCCAAGCCTGTGATGTGGTCGCCCGTGGAAAAGACCGCGTTGGCTGAGGCCGAGGTTGAGTATCACGACCATCAGAGCCACACGATCTGGGTGAAGTTTCCGGTGGTGGATTTCAAGGGCGAGAAAGATATCTTCGCTGGCAAGGTGCAGGTCGTAATCTGGACGACCACGCCCTGGACGATCCCGCAGAACCGCGCGATCTGTTTTGGCCCGGGCATCACCTACGGTCTTTACGAGATCATCGGGCGGCCCGAGGAATGCTGGGCCAATATCGGCGACCGATATCTGGTGGCGGATGCTCTGGCCGATGATATCTTTGCCAAGGCACGGTTGGAAGGCGACATGGTGCGCCGTCTTTGTGATGTCTCGTCAGAGGATCTGGCGGCGATGACCTGTGCCCACCCTCTGCGTGGTGCTGCCGAGAATGGCGAGTGGGACTATGACGTTCCCATGCTGCCCGGCGATCACGTAACGGACGAGGCCGGCACCGGCTTCGTCCACACCGCCCCCAGCCATGGCGCGGACGACTATGAGATCGGTGTGAAATACAAGCTGCCGATGACCTATAACGTGCTGGAAGATTCCAGTTTCCGCGCCGATCTGCCGTTCTTTGGCGGCGCTGTGATCTTTGACCATAAGGGCAAGGAAAAGGACGCCAACAAACGGGTGATCAACAAGCTGGTCGAGGTCGGTGCCCTGCTGGCGCGTGGCCGGGTCAAGCACAGCTATCCGCATAGCTGGCGCTCCAAGGCTCCGCTGATCTTCCGCAACACGCCGCAATGGTTTGCTGCCATCGACAAGACGGTGGGCGACGGGCAGGACACCTATGGCACCACGATTCGCGAGCGGGCTTTGCGCAGTATCGACGAGTTGGTGACATGGACGCCGAAGACCGGGCGAAACCGGCTTCACTCGATGATCGAGGCGCGCCCTGACTGGGTGCTGTCGCGTCAACGGGCGTGGGGCGTGCCGCTGACCTGTTTCATCAAGGTCGGTGCCAAGCCGGATGACGCCGATTTCCTGCTGCGCGATCCCGTGGTGAATGCGCGCATCCTAGAGGCCTTCGAGGCCGAAGGGGCGGATGCGTGGTATAAGGATGGCGCGAAAGAGCGGTTCCTTGGCAGTGACCACAATCCCGAGGACTACACCCAGATTTTCGACATTCTTGACGTGTGGTTTGATAGCGGCTCGACTCATGCCTTTGTGCTGCGCGACCGTGCCGATGGCTCAGAGGATGGCATCGCCGATCTGTATCTTGAGGGCACCGATCAGCATCGCGGGTGGTTCCATTCCTCGATGTTGCAATCCTGTGGCACCAATGGCCGCGCGCCCTATCGCGGGGTGCTGACCCATGGTTTTACGCTGGACGAGAAGGGCATGAAAATGTCCAAATCGCTGGGCAACACCATCGTGCCGGAAACGGTCGTCAAGCAATACGGCGCGGACATTCTGCGGCTTTGGGTGGCGCAGGTGGACTTTACCAACGACCAGCGCATCGGGCCGGAAATCCTGAAAGGCGTCGCTGACAGCTATCGACGCCTGCGCAACACCATGCGATTCATGCTGGGCAATCTGGATGGGTTCACGGAGGCCGAGCGGGTTGACGCCGCCGTTATGCCAGAGTTGGAACGCTGGGTCCTGCATCGTCTGGCAGAGTTGGACAGCAAAGTCCGCGCCGGGTACAAAGCCTATGATTTCCAAGGCGTGTTCCGGGCTTTGTTCGAATTCGCCACGTTGGATCTGTCGTCCTTCTACTTCGATATCCGCAAGGACGTCTTGTATTGCGATGGACCCACAGGTCGACGCAATGCGGCGCGCACCGTGCTTGATATCCTCTATCACCGGATGACCACATGGCTTGCGCCGATCCTTGTCTTTACGATGGAAGAGGTCTGGCTGGAACGCTTTCCGGGTGAGGAAAGTTCTGTCCACCTTCAGGATATCCCAGAGACTCCGGCAGAGTGGAAAGACCCCGCGCTGGCGGCGAAATGGGACAAGATCCGTCGTGCCCGCAGTGTCGTGACGGGCGCGCTGGAAATCGAGCGGCAGAACAAGGTTATCGGTTCCTCGCTGGAGGCCGCGCCAACCGTCTTTGTGCAGGATGCAGAGATCATGGCCACCATCGACTCTGTCCCGTTCGAGGATATCTGCATCACCTCCAATGTCCTATATTCGACGGTGAATGCCCCTGACAACGCATTCACTCTGGAGGAAACTCCCGGCGTTGCGGTGGTCTTTGAACATGCGACAGGTGAGAAATGCCAGCGCTGCTGGAAAATCTTGCCAGATGTGGGCACCCATGACCATGCAGGCGTCTGTGGACGCTGCGACGAGGCTCTTGGACACGGGGCGCTGGGACAGGGCGCGCTGGGCCGTGGGGCGCTGGCATAAGCGCCCCGTTTCATATCTCAATGACCTCTCCGGTCGGGCCGCTTACCATTTGGGCTGGCCCGACCGGGATCACCGCGCTGGATTGGGAACATTGCCCGGACGCGGACTGTCCAGCCTTTCTGGCAGAGGCAAAAGACCAGCTATTGGCATATTTTACCAGAGATCGCCAAACTTTCGACCTGCCCCTGACCCCGCGCGGATCCGCGTTTCAGCTAGATTTTTACGCGGCGCTCTGTGCCATTCCCTACGGTGAAACGCGCACATACGGTGATCTGGCAAAGACCTTAAATGTCTCTGCCCAAGCTATTGGTCAGGCCTGCGGGGCAAACCCGATCCCAATTCTTATACCCTGCCATCGGGTGCTTGGCGCGAATGGTCTGGGTGGTTTTTCGGGTGCGGGTGGTGTCGAGGCCAAGGTCGCCCTGCTGAAACTCGAAGGCGCAGCCTCGTTGCTCATTTAACCGCCTGGCTTTTCATCTTGGCAAAAATACTCTGGGGTGGTCTGGAGGGGTAAAACCCCTCCAGTTGATCGGATTGCTTTGGCAATTTGATCAAGCCGTCTAAATCATGCGGTCCGCTCTGGGATCAACTGTTGCACGATCCCGGCGAAAGTAAGGTACACAGAGGTCAGGATAAGCCCCCAATGCGCCCAGCTTTGCGGGTGAAAATCGACCCACGCCGCCCATGCTGCGAAAAAGGTCCATGCCAATGCGATAGGCAAAGACACTATGCGCCAGCGGTCTGTGCGCACCGGATGAATAAACTTCATCGGGGTGAACATGGCTGCGGCCAGCACAACAACGATCACAAGGATCGCCCAGAAATTGGGTTCAAGCGCGAACATCACGATCACAACCATATTCCACGCAGCCGGAAAGCCGGAAAAGGAATAATCCTTTGTTTTCATGCGCGTATCAGACATGTATAGGACCGAGGCAAAGGTTATCAGGATGATGCAGATCCACCCGGTCCAGCCCGGCAACAGCCCGGATTTGAACAGCGCATAGGCCGGGATAAAAATATAGGTCAGATAGTCGACAATCATATCCATGATCACGCCGTCATAATGGGCGGCATTGGTTTTGACGTCATATTTGCGCGCCAAAGGCCCGTCGATCCCATCCACGATAAAGGCGACCACCAGCCAGACGAACATCAGCCCCCAGCGTTCATCGACGGCGGCAAGCATGGCAAGCATGGCAAATATCGCACCAGTTGCGGTGAGGAGGTGCACAGAGAGCGCTTTTATCTGAATGGTCATTAAATCGTCATGCCGCAAAATCTTGAGACGCGCAAACAGATTGCCGGGTCGTGTTTCCAAAAGGTGGCGCGTACACGCGCCGCTTTATGCGCCCCATCCTCGGCTTTGCCTGCGGTGGGGCCGGTGGCCGTTGCGCTTTGTCCTTGTGTCATCGTATCGATTTGGGGTGGGTCCGTTCATAGACTTCCATCAGGCGCGCGGTGTCCACGGCGGTATAGGCTTGGGTCGTGCTTAGCGAGGCGTGGCCCAGCAACTCCTGAATGGCGCGCAGATCCCCGCCTGCGTTCAGCAGGTGAGTCGCGAAAGAATGGCGCATGGCATGCGGCGTCGCAGTTGCGGGCAGGCCAAGTTGCATCCGCGCCATTTCCATCGTTTTTTGCACGATCCGGGGATTGAGCGTTCCGCCGCGCGTGCCCCTGAACAAAGGGGCGTCATGTTCCATAGGATGTGGACAGAGGCGAATGTAGGTGGCAACCGCCTGCTTTGCGGCCGGCAGTACCGGGACGATGCGGGTTTTGTCGCCCTTGCCCGTGATGCGCAGGGTATCAGGCAAAGGGAAATCGGCCCCGGTCAGGCCCAGTGCCTCTGAAATTCGCAGGCCACAGCCGTAAAGCAGCGTTATTACGGCCATGTCACGGGCGGCGACCCAGGATTTCATCGACTGCAACTCGACCGTGTCGATCATCGCGCGCGCCGCGTCCTCGCTAAGCGGGCGGGGTAGCTTTTTCTGAAACTTGGGGCTGCGCGTGGATAGAACGGCGGTGGCGTCAAAGCCTTCGCGCTCTGCCAGCCACGCGGTAAAGGTTTTCACCGCCGACAGAGACCGGGCCAGAGACCGGGCAGAGACGCCGCGCGCGCGCTCGCTGGCCATCCAGGCGCGCATGTCGCTGACCTTGACGCGGGTCAGGGGTGCGATCCCGGTGCTGTCGCCGAAATGCCGGGTGAGGAAGGCCAGATAGCCAAGTATATCGGTCTGATAGGCGGTTAATGTGTTCTTGGCTGCACCATCGAGGGCGCGCAACTGGTCCAGCCAGGTTTTCAGGGCATCGAGCAGGGCAGGGGACAGGGTTACTGTGGCAGCAGGCAGTTTGTTGGCAGCAGTCCGGGCGCTCACGACAACCAGCGACGCATGGCGCGTTCAAAGACACCAGCGAAGAAGGTCAAAAGGTCGGTGCCATGGGTTGGCTTGAACTGATGGGGGTCTTCGGATCCAAAGACCAACATGCCGGGCAGGCGCCCATTGCCAAGATCGAGGCGCAGACAGGCCTCGGATCGGATCCAGTCGGTCGCCTCGCCATAGATGATTTCGCAATCGGGCTGGACCTGACGCAATGTCACCTGACGGATCGGGATATTGCGCCCTTGGGTCAGATATCCGTCAATAAAGCCGGGTTCCGCCACGGTAAGCACATCGCCAAGGCGTTTGACCGCCGGATCATCGGCATTCACAGCACTTTCCAGCACCAGATGCAGCGCGTCCAGCCGCAGGATTTCTGCGATTTCACTACCGAGGTTCGCCAAGAAATCTTCGAACTCGGCTGGATCGAGCATTTTCAGCACGGCGCGGTGGATCTGATTGGTGCCAGAGAGGTTTTCGTAGGCCGCAGCGATGACGTTGCGGTGGGTTTCTTCGAGACGGTCTAGGCGTTGTTCCAGCCGTTCCATCGCGATGCCGCGCAGATCGACGATATTGCCGCCCATGATCTTTTCATTGGCCGCGATAAGCGCGCTCATCAGATCACGGTCTTCGAGAATGATTTCCGGTTCCGATATTATACGCTCGCGCAGATCGCCTGCGATCAGGGCATTTTCGCTTTTCATGCTGCCTCGTCTTTTTTTATCTTTCCAATGCCCGCGCACAGGCTCGGAAAATTCACTGCCCCTTCCTGACCAATTCTGGTGCTATCCGTCCAGTCTTTTGTTGGGAAACTGTGTGAATCTTTAGCTTTGCCTCGCCTTGGTGGCGCAGTGGCCACATTAATGAACAAAGGGTTAAGGGCCGTTTTGGACATGGCCGGCGGAATGGATTTGACGCTTTGCACGCCTGAGTTGCGCCTTGGGATGAGGCTTGCGATCAGGGAGAGGCATCGATGTTCGCAGGTAAGTTCCCGCAAGGGCCCGCTTGAAGTCGGGTATCCAATGGCGCAAACCGAAAGAGGCCGAAAACGGGATGAGAGTGAGGATGATGATGAACATGATGCGCTTGCTCGCTTTTGTGCCGCTCTTTTGCGTCCAGACCGCGCGCCGTTTGCGGCCTGATTTCAATCGGCCTCTGCGTGGCAAAGCCAATTGTCCGGGGTCAAGCTCAGGGCAGGCGCGACGATGACCCTGCCGTCGCATTTCGATGAAGGCATGCTGGTCGGCGTTCTGACCGCGCAACCGCTGGGCCGGGTTCTTGATTACAAAGCGCCCGAGGGGGGGTGTTTCACCGGGGCGTTTGTCGAGGTGCCGCTGGGGCCGCGCAAGGTCTTGGGTGTGGTTTGGGGGCCGGGCAAGGGCGACTATGACATCGCCAAGATTCGTTCGGTCATTCGGGTGTTGGATGCCGTTCCGATGCGCGAAGAGATGCAGATTTTTCTGACCCGCGCGGCAGATTACACTCTGACGCCGATGCCTGCGATGCTGCGGCTTGCCACGCGGTCGCCCGGTCTTGGCGATCCGCCATCGATGCAGCGGGTGTATCGGCTGGGCACAGGCGCACCAGACCACGACACTGCGGCGCGGCGTCGGGTGATTGCGACTTTGAGCGAATATGGAGGGCTGTCCTTTACCCTCGCAGAACTGGCAGAGATGGCGGGCGTGTCGTCCTCGGTCGTCAAAGGCCTCGTCAAACAAGGTGTGGTACGCGAAGAGGACAGCCCGCGTGATCTGCCCTATCCGCATCTCGATCCCGGACATGGCGGCAAGGATCTGGCCGAGGACCAAGAGGTCGCGGCGGGGCATCTGCGCGCGGCGGTGCGCTCTGGCGTGTATGGCACGACCCTGCTGAAGGGCGTGACCGGGTCCGGCAAGACAGAGGTCTATCTAGAGGCCGTGGCGGAATGCCTGAAGGCCGGGCGGCAAGCCTTGGTTCTGTTGCCAGAGATTGCCTTGACGGCTGAATTCCTGAAACGGGTCGAGGCGCGCTTTGGCGCGATGCCGACAGAGTGGCATTCCGGTGTCACGATGACAGAGCGGCGCCGCGCGTGGCGCATGGTCGGTGAAGGCGGCGCGCAACTGGTCGTTGGCGCACGCTCTGCGCTGTTCCTGCCGTATCGTGATCTTGGGTTGATCGTGGTCGATGAGGAACATGACACGTCCTACAAACAAGAGGACGGCGTTCTTTATAATGCGCGCGATATGACAGTGCTGCGGGCCTCTATCTGTTCGGCGCAGGTGATTTTGGCCTCTGCCACGCCGTCGCTGGAAAGCTGGGCCAATGCGGAGGCGGGCAAATACACGCGGCTGGAGTTGACCTCTCGTTTTGGCGCTGCACAAATGCCCGACATGCGCGCCATCGATATGCGGACAGAGGATCTGCCCGGCAGTCACTGGATTTCACCGCAGTTGCAGGACGCTGTGCGCAAGCGGCTGGAACTGGGCGAACAATCGTTGCTGTTCCTCAACCGTCGCGGCTATGCGCCGGTGACGATCTGCCGGGCCTGTGGACATCAGATCGGCTGTGACCACTGCGACGCCCGGATGGTCGAGCATCGCTTTCAAAAGCGGCTGGTCTGTCATCAATGCGGCGAGACGAAACCGATGCCCGTGGCCTGCCCGTCCTGCGAAGCGGTGGATCGTCTGGCCCCCGTCGGCCCCGGCGTTGAACGGCTGGGCGAAGAGACGGCCAATCTGTTTCCCGAGGCGCGGGTCGCGGTGCTAAGCTCTGATTTGTTTGGCTCGGCCCGCGCGATGAAAGAGCAGATCGTCGCGATTGCCAATGGCGAGGCGGATATCATCATCGGCACGCAATTGGTGGCCAAGGGGCATAATTTTCCATTGCTGACGCTGGTCGGAGTGATTGACGCGGATCTGGGGTTGCAAGGATCGGATTTGCGCGCCGCAGAGCGCACGTTTCAGTTGATGCGCCAAGTGGCCGGTCGGGCCGGACGCAGCACGCGCAAGGGCGAGGCCTTGTTGCAGACGTTTCAGCCAGAGCATCCGGTGATCCGCGCCACGCTGGGCGGGGATGAAGAGGCGTTCTGGCGCGCCGAGGCTGAAGAGCGTCGATTGGCGGGAGTGCCGCCCTATGGGCGGATGGCGGGGATCGTGTTGAGTTCTCCCAATGTGCAAGAGGTGTTTGACGTGGGCAGTGCCTTGGCCCGCAACGATGGCCCGCTGCGCCAGATCGGCGCGCAGGTTTACGGACCCGCGCCCGCGCCGATTGCGCGGATCCGGGGTCGGCACCGTGTGCGATTGTTGGTGAAGGCGTCTAAATCGGTCGCGCTACAACCTGCGCTGGCGGTTTGGGTGGCGCAGTTAAAGCTGCCCAATTCCCTGCGCCTGTCCATAGATATCGACCCGCAGAACTTTTACTGAATTGAGCCGCGCCGGGGCGCGGCGCTGGTTTAGCCCGTCCTCGCCTGCGGCTGTGGCGGGCGGTTGGCCCTGCGTGACCGAGGGTCAGGCCATTGACGGAACGTGGCGCTGGTCGATCACAAAATCGGTCGCCATGGCGCCGACCCACATGGCCGTCAGGGCGACCCATGCGGTTGCGTCAAAGATAGAGCCACCGCTGACGCCCGCCCCGATGGCGCAGCCCCCGGCCAGCATCCCGCCAAAGCCCATAAGGGCTGCGCCGATCATGGCGCGTTTCATATTGTCGGCGTCCTGAAAGCCCTGAAACTGGAACTCGCGGGTCAGGAGGGAGGCAAGGAAGGCACCAAGGAAAACGCCGGGGATCAGGCCGATGTCAAATTCAAGTGGCGCGCCGCGGTTAAGCAGGAACATCAACGCATGGGCAGAAGGGCCAGTGAAGGTGGCGGATTCGACTTGGACCGGGTCAAAGCTGACTTGGGACAGCCCGAAGGTCAGCACCCAAGCGACCGCGACAGCAAAGCCCACGCCAGAGCCAAATATCAGTGTTGACGCTGAAATGCGGTTCTGGCGGGCCATCACAAGCGCTATGGCTGCAAGGACCAGCCCCAGCGCAAGCCCGGTTGCCTCTGGCCACGTGGCCAAAAGATCGACATTACGCCCGTAGGGTGTGATCCAGAGCGCGGCGATTTTGTCGCGCAGGGGCGAGAGCCAGCCGGACAGGCTCATCTGTGCGACGACCGCAAAGATCAGTCCAGAAACAAGCGCCCGCAGGTTGCCAGTGGCCGCGAGTACCAGCAAACGCCCAGAACAGCCGCGCGCCAGCACCATGCCAACACCAAAGACCAAGCCGCCGATGATCGCCCCGGACCAAGACCCGGTGACGGCCATCATGCGCGCGTCATCCGAGCGCATCAGGCCCAGCAGTTCTGCGCCCTGTACCCAGACAAGAGCGGTAGAGAAGGTCAGCAACCAGACCGACATGCGTGGGCCAAGGCTGCCGCGCGCAAATTCTACCGTGGCCGCGCGCAGGCAGAACCGCGAACGTTGGGCCGCGACGCCAAAGATCATACCTGTGATCAAGCCGAACAGCGCCGCAGAGGGGGCTTCGTCGATCCATTCTACAATGCTTAGAAAATCCATCGTGTCGCTCTTTTGTCTAATTCACAGGCGTGATGCCCGAAGCGGTGCAAAAATTCTTTGATCTGGATCATATGCGGCTTTTTTGGTCTCGCCTTTCATTTGGGCGAGGCGTATGGGGCAATTATGCAGAGATTAGTAACATTGGATCAGGCGCAGGCGTTGCCTGTCTGG
>CALGTJ010000357.1 GCA_937901435.1 uncultured Rhodobacter sp.
ATCCGGGCGCGAATGCGACGCTGGGCGGCATGGCGATGACCCGCGCCAGCGGGACGACGGCGGTGCGTTACGGCACCATGCGCGATAATGTCCGCGCGATAGAGGTGGTGCTGGCCGATGGGCGCATCATCCGCACCGGATCGCGCGCCAAGAAATCCAGCGCGGGCTATGATTTGACCGCCTTGCTGGTGGGCAGCGAGGGCACTTTGGGTCTGGTCACAGAACTCACGCTCAAGCTGCATGGCCAGCCAGAGGCAGTGTCCTCGGCGGTGTGCAGCTTTGCCGATATGGGGACAGCGGTCGAGACGGTGATCACCACGATCCAGTCGGGCATTCCCATGGCGCGGATCGAATTTGTGGATCCGATGATGGTCGATGCCTTCAACAAATATTCCGGCGTGTCCCTGCCGCTGATGCCGCATCTTTTTGTGGAATTCCACGGCTCTGACTCCGCCGTCGCGCAGGATGCCGAGCGGTTCAAAGAGATTGCCGATGACTTTGGCGCGCAAGGCGTGACATGGGCCACCAGCGCCGAGGACCGCAAGGCCCTGTGGGATATGCGGCACAAGGCGCATTGGGCCGCGCTTGCGCTCTATCCCGGCGCCAAGGCCTTGGTGACGGATATTTGCGTGCCAATCTCGCGCCTCGCCGAGGCGGTCGAGGAGACCAGCAAGGACATTCAGGACTCGGTCGTCCCCGGTGCAATCGTTGGCCATATGGGTGACGGGAATTTTCACGCGGAACTGTTGTTTGACGAGGCAAACCCTGCGGAATGGGCCGTAGTCAAACGCCTCTCACATCGCATGGTAGAGCGCGCCCTGCGGCTGGGCGGCACGTCCACTGGCGAGCACGGTGTCGGCCTTGGCAAGATCGACTATATGGCGCAGGAACATGGCGAAGGCTGGTTCGTCATGGCGGACATCAAGCGCGCTTTGGATCCGCAGAATATCCTTAATCCGGGCAAGATTGTGCGGGTGAATTAAGCCAACCTGATGCAGAGAACACGAATTTTCGTCTAAAATTCGTTAGGGAAAATTCGTTAGGGAAAACTCTGACACTTCAAAAAGTTGCTCACCCGTCAAGCAGGGCTCTTGCCGCGCCGCGCGCCTCGTCCGTGATCTTGTCGCCCGCCAGCATCCGGGCGATCTCGTCGATGCGCTCAGCAGCGGCCAACGGGGTCACCGTGGACAGGGTCATGCCCTGATCGACGCGCTTGGCAACTTGCCAATGGTGCTGACCACGCGCGGCCACCTGCGGCGAATGGGTCACCACCAGCACCTGCGCCTCTTGCGCAAGGGACGACAAGCGACGTCCGACAGCGTCCGCCGTGGCACCACCCACACCCCGGTCAATCTCGTCAAAGATCATCGTGATCCCGCTTGTGCCCGCCGTCAGACACACCTTGAGCGCCAACAGAAACCGGCTCAGTTCACCGCCAGAGGCGATCTTGTTCAACGGTCCGGATGGTGCGCCGGGGTTGGTGGCAACGGTAAAGGCGACCGCGTCAAAACCCCCTGCGCCGGGATCAGACGGGCTGATTTCCGTCGCGAAAACAGCGCGTTCCATCTTGAGCGGGGCAAGCTCTGCTGCCATTGCGGTATCAAGCGCCTTGGCCGATGTCTTGCGTTTCTCGCTGAGTTTGACAGCGGCGGCATCATAGGTGCCCTGCGCCACTGCCACCGCCCTTTCGAGGGTCATCAAGTCAGAGGCGCCGCCATCAAGGGCCGTGATCTTGTCGCGCAGGCCTTGGGCGAAATCGCCCAGATCATCGGGGGCAACAGCATGTTTTCGAGCCATGGCGCGGATCGCGAACAGACGCTCTTCGCAGGCCTCAAGGTCGTTTGGGTTGAAATTCAGCCGGTCGATAAACTGCGCAGCCCCCTGTTCTGCCTCGCCCAATTCATTCAGCGCGCGCCCAAGCGCGGCAATCGGGGCCTCCAGCGCGCCCTCGGCCTGATCGGCCACATCATCGAGCCAGCGCAGCGCATTGGCCACCAGTCCCTCTGCCCCGTCATAGCCGATTGCGTCATAGGCCTTGCCGATGTCTTCGCGAATCCGCTCTGCAGATTGCATCATCCGGCGCTGCGCGTCGAGGTCACCCTCTTCGCCCGGTTGTGGGTCGAGTTTGTCCAACTCCTTCACCGCATGGCGCAGAAACTCTTCCTCGGCCTTGGTTTCGGCCAAGGCGGCCCGTGCGGTGGCAAGGGTCTTTTTCGCGCTCGCAAGGCCACGCCAAGCCAGACGAGTGTTCTCTAGCAACCCGGCAGATTGCGCAAAATCATCCAAAAGATCGCGATGACCGCGCGGGTTAAGCAAGCCCCTGTCATCCTGTTGGCCGTGCAATTCGACCAAGCGCTCGGACAAAGCGCGCAGCACATCCCCCGAGGCGCGCCGGTCATTGACAAAGGCCGTTTTGCGCCCGTCCTTGGAATTCACCCGGCGCAAAATCAACTCGTCCGCCTCGGGCAGTCCCGCCTCTCGCAGCACATCGCGGGCGGGATGCGTGGGGCTGAGATCAAAGACGGCTGTGACCTCGCCCTGATCCGCGCCCGCGCGCACCAATTCGGCGCGTCCCCGCCAGCCCAACACAAAGCCAAGGGAATCCAATAAGATAGACTTGCCCGCCCCGGTCTCTCCGGTCAGAACATTCAGGCCCGGCTGGAATTCTAGATCCAGCCGGTCAATGATAAGCATATCCCTGATTTCAAGCGCGCGCAGCATATTGCGTTACCGTAAAGGGGCGGAGTCCCCGCCTCTGGTCAGAGCCATTCGCCCTTGATCATTTGCCGATAGACCGCGCTTAGCCAGCTATCCCCGGCCACTTCGGCCCGCAACCCCTTGCCCGTCAGCAAGGTATAGGCGTCGTCATACCATGGCGTCGATTGGAAGTTATAGCCAAGGATCGCGCCTGCCGTCTGCGCGTCATCGCTTAGACCCAGCGACAGATAGGATTCGACCAGACGGTACAGCGCCTCTGGCGTGTGCGAGGTGGTCTGGAACTGTTCGACCACAACGCGAAACCGATTGATCGCCGCGGGGTAATGCTTGCGCTTGAGATAATAGCGCCCGATTTCCATTTCCTTGGCCGCAAGGTGGTCAAAGGCCAGATCGAATTTCAGGATCGCAGAGCGCGCATATTCAGTGTCTGGATAGCGTTCGATGACTGTCCGCAAAGCTTGCAACGCCTGAAAGGTCAGCCCCTGATCGCGGCCAATCTCGTCAATCTGATCGTAATAGCTAAGCGCCAAAAGATACTGCGCATAGGCAACATCCTCGTCAGCGGGGAAAAAGTCGATATAGCGCTGCGCACTGGCCCGGCTGTTGGGATAGTCCTTGTCCTTGTGATAGGCAAAGGCCTGCATGATCAACGCGCGCTTGGCGAGTTCTGAATAGGGGTAAAGCCGTTCAACCTCGCCAAAGAATTGTGCCGCATCATCTGCGCGTCCAACTTCCAGCTGGTATTCACCTCTTTGAAAGATCTGTTCGGCAGATTGGTCTTCAATCTTGATTTCTTCTTCGCGGCTGCAGGCTGCTAATGCAGACAGCGCCACACATGCCGCCAAAATGCCGGTCCGTGTCTTTGCTCCTGTCATCAAGCTCCCACCCTATTCGAAGCGAGTCCAAGGCGCGCCCTGGACGTATTCCGCGCAGTTCTAGCACATAATTTTAACAGGCAAAACGCCATTTGCATTACAATCCACACGCGCAAAAAAAATGTTGCAAAACAAGGGGTCAAAGCGGTGAAAATCGGCAGAGGCCTGCCGAAATCCTCAGGCTGCGCGTTGCAGCCCCACCAAATCAGCGCGGCCCACGCCGGTGCCCGGCAATTTCGCCGCCATCTTCGCATCACAGGTCACCATCCGGAACGCATCAGGGCGCGAGAACAAGTGCCGCATTAGGGTGTTTGTCAGCGCATGACCGGCACGCAGCCCCGTGTAGCGCCCCAGAATCGGGCATGTGGCCAGCGCCAGATCACCCATCGCGTCCAGCATCTTGTGGCGCACGGCCTCGTCGCTGTGGCGCAGCCCACCGGGGCTGAGGATTTGGGCCCCATCGACCACAACCGCATTTTCCAGCGTTCCGCCCAGAGCAAGGCCGTTCTGATGCATCACATCCACATCGGCCTGACGGCAGAAGGTGCGGCTGTCGCAAAGCTCGCGCACAAAGGCGCCATTGGCCATCGACAGAGATTTGGACTGCGCACCAATGGCGGCATCGGCGAACTCGATGCTAAAATCAATCTGGAATCCGTCTGCCGGATCAAGCCGCGCGACAGCCTGACCTTCGCGCACTTCGACCGGCTTCAGAACCCGGATCGCACGGATCGGAGCGTTCAGACGACGCAAACCGCTTTTGACAAAGCCAGCCACAAAGAGGGCAGAACTGCCATCCAGAATAGGAACTTCGGGACCATCGATCAGGATCAGGGCGTTGTGGATACCGCAGCCTGTAAGGGCGGCCATCAGATGCTCGACCGTCGAAACCGACACGCCCGCATGATTGACCAACAGGGTACAGAGGGGCGCTCGCTCGACCGAGTCCCAGCGGGCCGGAACCATCGCGTCACGGTCAAAGATGTCTTGGCGGTGAAACCAGATACCGTACTCCGCCGAGGCAGGTTGCACAGTGATACGAACAGGTTGACCGCTATGCAGGCCCACCCCCGTAAAGCTAACAGGCGTTTTTATTGTTGTTTGCACGTTAAGCCCCAGCATTGTTACCGATGATATCCCCTCGGTGTCTCTCGTTAACCCGCTGCTAACCACGGCTCAACTCAATCTTTGCAACGCTCTGAAACATGAGAAAATGCGATGCGCGAAAACTCGCCTAACTCTTTCCAATTCTATAGTTACCTATTGATCTTAAACAAAAAAGGCCAGCTGGTGCTGGCCTTTTTTCATCATGCTTCACAGCGGATTTAGTTCGCTTGACGGCGAAGAAATGCCGGAATTTCGATGCGCTCTTGTTCGGCGTCATGGGCCGGCGGTGCATCCGAAGAGTGCACAGGCGGATGCGTGCGCGGTTTTTGTGCCGGGGCATCTGCCTGATGACCTGTCATACGACCGATTAGCGAGTTGATCCCAAAGCGAGCCTTTTCACCGGTAGAGGCGGCCGCAACAGCCGCTTGCTCATGCGGCTCTGGCGCACGGGCGGGCATCCCACGCGGGGCCTTTTGGACGGCGGCCTGCAACCGCGCCAGGGCGTCAGGCGAGGGCGTTCCGGCCTTTGGTGCGACGAATTGCGCGGCTTCATCCTCGTAGAACTCGGGTTCTGCGTTGAAAGACGGCGCTTGCGGACGATAGGCTGGCATCGGTAGATCGTCCTCATCGTTCTGCGCATAATCCTCAAAGATATCCTCGGCTTGCTCGTGCGCCGCCGCAGCTTGCGGGTCGAGGCTGTCGAACAAGGACCGCTCTGGCGCTGCCGCGGCCACTGTCACCGCTGGGGCGACGGTTGGCTTTGGCGTGGCGCGAAAGGCAGGCTCTGGCGCTGGCTCTTCGAGGGATGTTTTCTGCTGCAATGGCTGCGACAGACGGCGACGAGTGACCGGTGGCTCTTCGCGCTTGATCGTGGCGTCGATGCCCGTGGCGACAACGCTGACGCGCATAAAGCCTTCCAGAGTCGTGTCGAGGGTCGAGCCGACGATGATATTCGCCTCGGCGTCCACCTCTTCGCGGATGCGGTTGGCGGCTTCGTCCAGTTCGAACAGGGTCAGGTCGTGACCGCCTGTGATGTTGATCAGAACGCCCTTGGCCCCGCGCAGAGAGATCTCGTCGAGCAGTGGGTTGGCAATCGCCTTTTCCGCCGCTTGCGTGGCGCGATCTTCGCCCTCGGCCTCGCCGGTGCCCATCATCGCCTTGCCCATCTCGTCCATCACGGCGCGCACATCGGCAAAGTCGAGGTTAATCAGTCCGGGACGCACCATCAGGTCGGTAACGCCCTTAACGCCCTGATAAAGCACATCATCCGCAAGGCTGAACGCCTCGGTAAAGGTGGTCTTTTCATTGGCAAGCCGGAACAGGTTCTGGTTTGGAATGATGATCAGCGTATCGACCATTTTCTGCAGAGCTTCGACGCCCTCTTCGGCCTGACGCATCCGCTTGGCCCCTTCAAACTGAAAGGGCTTGGTCACGACGCCAACCGTCAGCACACCCAATTCGCGCGCCGCCTGAGCGATGATCGGTGCGGCACCTGTCCCGGTGCCCCCGCCCATGCCCGCAGTGATAAAGCACATATGCGCGCCTGCGAGGTGGTCCACGATCTCTTCGATCGTTTCCTCGGCGGCGGCGGCCCCAACCGACGGACGCGCGCCTGCACCCAGACCCTCTGTCACCTTCACACCCATCTGGATGCGCACTGGTGCCGTGGATTGTTGCAACGCTTGTGCGTCTGTATTGGCAACGACGAATTCGACGCCCACCAATTCTTTCTGGATCATGTTGTTGACAGCGTTTCCGCCCGCACCGCCAACGCCAAAGACGGTGATCTTTGGTTTCAGTTCATCCCGCTCGGGCATTGTCAGGTTCAATGTCATGGATCTGTCCGCCTGCTTTTTGCAATCGGCCCATTTTGGCCGTTATTATCCCATTACCGTCCAACCTACTGGTTACTTTTGCCCGCGTCACGCAAAAAGACATGTTTGGGACACAAAATATAGCAGAATATGGCCAAATTACCGCGTCATTTCGTCATTCAGACCAAGTCTAGCGTAGAAAGGCCAGTGACTGCACCAGTCACCGGCAAAAACCTGCTAAATCTGGCCTCTGGCCCGGCGATAAAGCCCGGGTGTTACCAGTTGTCCTTGAACCATTTGACAGCCCGTTTCAGCGAGCGCGCCGGATAACGGTCCATTGGCATTTCAAAATCCCACCATTCGTCCTGTGGATGCGCGGCAAACAGGCTTAGCCCGACGCAAGAGGCAAAGGCCGCACCGGTGGCGGCCTGTGGCAGGCCCTGCACGCGCAGCGGGCGTCCGATGCGCACCTGATTGCCCAGAATTTTCGGGGCCAGCCCGTCAAGTCCGGGGATCTGGCTGGCACCGCCGGTCAGCACGATCTGCTGGCTTGGCAGATGTTCGAACCCCGCACTGTCCAGACGGGCGCGCACCTCTTCGAGGATTTCTTCGACGCGCGGACGCATAATGCCGATCAGCTCGGAGCGGCTGACGGTGCGGCGATCATGTTCCCAATCGCCGGTGTCGCCGCCGATCTCGATCATCTCGCGGTCATCCATGCCCGTGGCCACAACGCCGCCGTAAAAGGTCTTGATCCGCTCGGCCACAGTCAGCGGCACTTGCAGGCCTTTGGAAATGTCGTGCGTGACGTGATCGCCGCCAAGGCGCACAGAATCCGCATAGATCATGTGCTTTTTGATAAAGATCGAGACGCCCGTCGCGCCGCCGCCCATATCAATGCAGGCCGCGCCCAGTTCCTGCTCATCCTCGACCAGCGAGGCGATCCCCGACACATAGGCAGACGAGGCCAGCCCGGCCAGTTCCATGTCACAACGCTTGATACAATACAGCAGGTTCTGCACCACATTGCTGTCGATGGTCAGCAGATGCATGTCGCAGGCCAGCTGGTTGCCGATCTGCCCGCGCGGGTCGCTCATCCCCGAACGATGATCCAGCGCGAAATTCACCGGCTGCGCGTGCAACACCTCGCGGTCGTGACCGATGTCAGGCACATCGCAAGAGGCCAGAACCCGCGCCACGTCCTGCTCGCTGACCACAGTGTCATGCAGATCAATCGCCCCGGCGAGGCCGTAGCTGCGCGGCTGCGCGCCCGAGAAACAGGCGATCACGTGATCGACCCGCACATTCGCCATCTTCTGCGCCGCCTGCACCGCCGTGCGCACCGCGCGCTCGGTTTCCTGCATCGCGTCGATCTCGCCAAAGCGGACACCGCGCGACCGGGTTGTGGCCGCGCCAATCACCCGGAACGCAGATTGCCCGGCCAGCGAGCCAACACCGTCGTTTTCGCGAAAATGCTCTGGCCCGTCAAAGCGCAGCACCAGACAGGCGATTTTCGAGGTGCCCACGTCCAGAATGGCAATCACGCCGCGCTGCATCGCCGCTTTGCGCATATTCCGCATCGCGCGCTGTGACTCGTATAGGTCGATCATTGAAACAGGTCTCCTAATTCCAGCGCCTTGATCCGGCGTAATTCTTCAACAGCAGGGGGGGCCATGCGCAGGGTCGGGCGGACCGCATTGCGCATATCGATGGCAACCAGGTCGCGAGAGAACAGATCCTGCGCGTGATCCTGCGCGATGATCTGTTCCAGCGCGTCGACCGGGGATTTTTCGGGCAACAAGATCCGTTGATCCCGATCCAGAACCAGATCCCAGCGCCGCTCTCCCATGCGGACAAGGCCGCGCAGACGGTCCTCGATTGGGGCGGCGGCGGCCATGATGCGCAGGGCTTGTGGCACAACGCCGTCAGCCCCCTCGCCCACGATCAGCGGCAGATCAGACCGATCTGTGCGGGTGCCCAGAACCGCCACGCGCTTGCCGGTCTTGTCCAGCAGCGCCAGCGTTTCGCCCTCGCGCCAGATGATCGCGGACACACGTTCGGTCACCTGAACCTGAAGGATACCACCGGGGCGAATGCGCAAATCGGCGCGCGCGACCGCCTGCATCTCTTCGATCTGCGTTTTCATCTGGTCGAGGTCCAGATCAAAGCTGCTTTTGGGCAGATCCAGCGCGGCGGCCAGACGGATATCTTCGGCCAAGGCGGCAGAGGCCCCGTCGACGGCCATAAGTTTGACCATGAATTCAGGGCGTTCCGCAACAGAGCGGCGGATATCGGCAATCTGCGCGACGATGGCCTCGCGGTTGACCGGGTTGCTGAAAAACCAGCCCGCAAAGAAGACTACGGAAAACGCAGGCAACCCCACCCGCACCAATTGGCGAAACACAGGCGTCAGCCACAGCCGCTCTATCCGAAACGCCCAACGAGAGGGGGCGGGATCACGCCGCGAGACGCGCGCGTTCTCTACCTTTTGCATGAGGCATCCTCGACCAGCCAGCGGCACAATTGACCAAAGCTGATCCCGATATGGGCCGCCTGTTCAGGCACCAGCGATGTGGGGGTCATCCCCGGTTGCGTGTTGGTTTCCAGCAGGATCAGCCCGTCCAGTCCCCGGCTTTCATCCCAGCGGAAATCGGTGCGCGACACGCCGCGACAGCCCAGCGCATCATGGGCGCGTTTGGCGTAGTCGAGACAAGCGTTAAAGATGTCTTGCGGAATATCGGCGGGCACCACATGGCGCGACCCCCCCTCGACGTATTTCGCGGCGTAGTCATACCAGCCGTCGGTGAGGATATCGGTCACGGTCACGGCCCGGTCGCCGATCACGGTCGTGGTCAACTCGCGCCCCGGCGCATAGGTTTCCACCATCACGGTTTCCGGCATTGTATCGGCCAGTTGCGGCGGGCCATTGGCGGCCTCGGCCACGATGTAGATCCCGACGCTGGAGCCTTCGTTATTGGGTTTCACCACATAGGGCGGCGCCATCACATGCTCTTGGCGCACCCGGTCCGCAGGGGCCAGTACAGAGCGCACGACCGGCAGGCCCACCATGGCAAATGCCGTCTTGGCGCGGGCCTTGTCCATGGCCAAAGCCGAGGCCAGCACGCCAGAGTGTGTATAAGGAAGACCGAGCCATTCAAGGATGCCCTGCACACAGCCATCTTCGCCATACGGTCCATGAAGCGCGTTAAACACCACATCCGGCTGGATGGCTTGCAAATCTGCAACAAGGTTGGGCCCAGCGTCAAGCTCGACCACCTCAAATCCTTCGCCCCGAAGCGCCTTGGCGCACTCATGGCCTGTCGACAAAGAGACCTCACGTTCGGACGTGAACCCACCCATCAACACAGCCACTTTCGGGGATGTCCTGCCCGACATGCCCACTTTTACTGCCTCTTATGCCTTGGTCTGTTAAGCGACCTTGCGGCGAACTGTTATTTTGCTTCGGGTTCTCCGACCCGAATTACTTCCCATTCTAACTGAATCCCGCTCTTTTGGAACACCTTTTTTCGCACCAATTCCCCAAGCGCCTCTAATTCCGCCGCCGTGGCGTGATCGGCATTGGTCAGAAAGTTGGGATGCTTGGGCGACATCTGCGCCCCGCCAAGCCTATGGCCGCGCAAACCGGCGTCCTCGATCACCTTCCACGCCTTGAGGTCATGGCTGTCATCAGCCCGCCCGGTTGAGCTATTGCCGACAGGATTGCGAAACGTCGAACCCGCCGTGCGATCCTTTGTGGGCTGGCTGGCATCACGTTTGGCGAGCTGGTTAATCATACGCGCCTCTAGCGTTGCGGGGTCCGCGATGGGCGCACGGAATGTCACGCTGGTAAGGATGGCGCCGTCCGGAATATCGGACTGGCGATAGCGAAAGTTCAGGTCCTGGCCGCTTAGCGTAATCGACTGTCCTGCGCGCGTGATCGCGCGTGCAGAGTGGAACACATCTGCAACATAAGAGCCGTAGCATCCGGCATTCATCGCCACAGCCCCCCCAATCGCGCCCGGAATAGTGCGCAAAAAGGTCAGATCCAAGCCCGCAGCGGCCGCCTTGCGCGCCACATGCGCATCAAGTGCTGCCGCGCCCGCCGTGACGGTGTCGCCGTCAATCTCGATCCCATTAAAGCCCCGCCCCAACCGGATCACCACCGCCCGGATCCCGCCATCGCGCACGATCAGGTTGGACCCGACGCCCATTGCGAACACGGGCATTTCGCGATCAAGCGCCCTGAGGAAATCCGCCAGATCCTCTGGGTCCGCTGGCTGGAACAGATAGTCCGCAGGCCCCCCGACCCGCAACCACGTCAAGTCTGCAAGCGCGCGGTTGGGCGTCAGAGTTCCGCGAGGGGTATAGGAAAACGGGATCGCCATAGGATGTGCCAGTCGCAGGGAAAACAGAGCTTGTGCCTAAATCGCGACAGGACGGGTTTCAAGGCCTCTCTCGGCCCAACCGGGCCGTCATTCGGCACTGCTGTTTGGCGAGGGCGGGCCATCAGGCCACGCTTTGACAGCTGTCCTTGTCCTTTGGACTGACAAGCGGCACGTCATTGGCCAGATGCCGCCGCACCAATTTGCGCCCCTCAGGCCCATAGACAAAGGGACGTGCGCCCGCGGTCTGCGAGGCCATCCGGCGCATTTCGGGGAATATGGCAAAAATCTCTGTCCGGGCCGCCGCACCAACCGCATTCAGGGCCTGTTCTCCGCCAAAAAGCGACTCTGTCTCTGTCCCATTGGCAAAGATGACGTGGTGCCCCTTGAATAACACGTGATGGTAGGCGAGCGGCGTCTCATCGCTGTACCGCGATATCCCCGGCACCCCAGTCAGCAAAAGCGCAGGCAAAAGCACCTCTGTCACGCCAAACATGCGCCACGCAATTTTAGAGCGCACCAGCATCCGGTGCTGTGGCGAAACAAAGAGATCCCGCGCTGGCATCGCCTGCCCGCAGGCCCCGCCCCCCAAAGCACCTTTACGAATATGTATGGGCCGCAGTTTCGGGTTCGCCCTAAGCGCGGCACTGTCAAAGGCACGCCCCCCGGCCCAGCGCACAGGTTGGGGCGGGCCATCCGCAGTCAGCACCAGATCACCGACTTTGAGCGTCTCGACTGCAACCTCTCCTGCCGCTGTCGCAATCTGTGTGCCCGTGACAAAACAGGGCGCAACCGCATAGCTGTCGTAAAAATCAAGAAGCCCGTCATTGTCCCCAAACCCAAGATCCCCCTGCTCGGTTTAGCGCAGGTAATCCAGATCCGTGGGCGACGTGGGCAGGCCGCCGTTGAGATCATAGAGCAGAAACGTGCCAGAGCCATTCAGCTCCTCGAAGACGATATACTCGTCCCCCGCGCCCAAAGCCTCGTTAGGCCCCGCGCCCGTTGACACAATATCCTGCTTTGGGGACAGTTCTTCGTAGCCCGGAACCGTGGTCCAGCCCTCGGTCCCAGTGGTCATATCGCCGTCCAGATCGGCGGCAGGGTTATAAACCTCCAGCCGCCAGATCTGCCCGTTCAGAAATTCCGTGTCCGTCCCGTCGAGATTTTTGTGCCAGACAAACCGATAAAGATCGCTGCCCCCGCCTAACGCGACGGCCCCCGGCATGGTAATGGTTTGCTCGGGATCCGTTGGGTTCCCCGTCCCCGTCGGCGCCCCCGTCAACGCCGCCACCATATCGCCCCGCAAATAGACGGGCGCAGTGTAAAACGAATCGGGCATTGGTGACGGCTTACCTCTCTTTGGGCGATGTTAACGCGCCGCAACCTTAAAATTAGTGAAGAATTGTGACGCGATTATGCCCAATCTGCGTCCCCGCGCCGTCAAAAGACCCGCCCCGAGGTCCACACGTCAAAGCTTTGACCAAATTATGGCGTGACGGCAGACCCAAAAGCACCCGCCCGCAACCCGGCATATCTCGGGGTCCGGCCCGCGAGCCGGATCAAGGCCTGCCCCAGCGGCAAAGCGACCAGCCTCCGGAGGGAGTATTTTGGCCGAGATGAACGGGTGGATCACGTAAAGAAATTCGCGATCCAATTCGCAAAGTCCCACACGGTGCTGCCAGCCTCACCAGCGGCCTGTGCGCCTTTGTTCAGCTTACCAGCGTCATCAGCAATTTTCACAGCCTCTTCGCGCTTGATTTTCTTCATTCTCAGGAGGCGGCTGCCCAAGCGGTAACCGCTTTCTTCGCGCTCTGCTTGAGGGACAGTTTCGTCAGCGACAACTGCATCATCCTCGCGTAACTCTTCTGCAAGGGCAGGAATAGCCTCTTTGGCGGCGACCAAGGTCAGGGCGTGAAGTCGTTTCTTCTCGTCCGCGTTCAACCGTGACACGCGCTTGCCGACCCGGTTTCGAATGGTCTTGGTGACCGCTTCGGACCCACCGAGAATGTCTAAGGCACCGCTGTCGAGATCGTTTCGGAAATCTTCCAGCAGCAGATCGCCCTCTGGACAAAGACCATCCGCTGTCTTGGCATCAATGCGCCGGATCACCTTGACGAAGGTCTCGTATAACCGCAGCGGGTTGTCGCTGTAGCGCGCGATCTGGCGCTCTAGCAAGTCAATCTCTTCGCCTAATGCAGTGTATTTGTTGCTGGTCTTCCCGGCATCTTTCAATTGTTCGATGACGTCGCGCGCGCGTTCTATCGCATCGGTCAGGGTGCGCTGTGGCAGATCAAGGGTTGGGATTGCTTGGAACAGGCCCGTCTCAGGCTCCCGCGTGATGGTTTCCGCATTCGGAGAGGCCGCAACGGCATATTTCAGGTGGATCTCGCCAATCCGCGCATTCACCTCTGCGTCTGTGCCTGTCCAGAAGTCGTCGTCTTGGATGGCGATTTCGGTGAGCATGTCGAGGTTTTGCGGGGTGCCGGTGCGGATGGCGTTGGCCCAGGTGATCCAGAAAGACCAGTCGGTAGGTGAGACCTGCCAAAAGGCCAGCGCGTCGGTCCACTCTTGGGTGAAGGGATCTGTGTCCGGGTCCGACCAGAGCGCGCCCAAAGGCTGTCCCGGTGCCTCGACAAGCTGCTCTGCATCTTTGCGGATTTCGTCCCATGCAGCGGCGGCGGAGGCGGCGTCGGCGGCGGCGGAGCGGGCGGCGGAGTCGGCGGAGTCGGCGGCGGCGGAGAAGGCGGCGAAGTAGGCGGCCTTCCTGATCTCAGGGGTTGACGCATTGCAAGCAACCCCTGAGATAAGATTAGCCCTCAAAACAGGCAAGGCTGTCAAATCATTTTCGGGTGATCGTCCTGCGATCCCTGTCAGAAAAATCGGCAAGACCCGCATGGCCGCGCGGTGGGCCAGGGTCACGGCCTCTTGCTGACGCGTCGCCTTTGGCCGGGCGTCAAGCCACGCCTTGAGGCTTTCTTCGTCTTTTATGCCGCTCACTTCAACCATAGGCCAAGATTGACCGGGGGGATGGGGCGGCGCAAGGGGATTTAGGGCTTTGATCCGCTCAGACGGGCGCGCAGCCAGAGGGTGAGGTAGTAAAGCGGCCAGCGCAGGATCGACGCGCCTGCAGCGGCGATGAGGGCTGCGACGAGGATGCCGTTTTGCAGGGTGACAAAGACCAGCAGCGGCAGGCCTGTGACGATCAGCGCATAGGCGGCGGGCCAGTGGTTGTTGCGGCTGGGCAGCATGGCGGCCCCGGCGGCGGCGAGCACCCAGATGCAGGCGAGGATCAGGGACAGGGTCATGGGGCCAGTCCTTTGTTTGCCAGTCGTTTAGGCGTCAGGGCTTTGCGCGCGAGGTAGATCAGGGGACGGCGGAACAGGGACAGGACGGCGAGGGTGGCGAAAAGCACGCTCCATGCGCCGTGGGTGTTGCCAATCCACGCCAGCAAGACTGGGGCGGCCAGCAGCAGCGAAAGGCCCGGTGCATATTGCAGGCGCATCGGCAGCAGGGCAGTGACGCAAGCGGCCAGCGCCCAGAGGCAGGCGGTCATCAGGGGGAGCGACATCTGTGGCAAAGCCCTCGGTGGTGCGATCCCCGATAGGTATATAATCAGGTTTGGGCGAAAATGTGGAAGGGTTAATCGTATCGACTGTGCCGCGGGCGGACGCGGCCCCGGAGATGATCCGGGGCGGCGTTTGGGATCAGGCCTTAGCTTGCAACTGCCCCGGCAGGGAATTGGCCCAGGCGCTGATCGTGCCCGCGCCAAGGCAGACGACCAGATCGCCGGGGCGGGCATGGGCGCGCACCAGATCTGCAAGGCCGTCTTCGCCGCTCAAGGCATGGGCATTGCGGTGGCCTTGGCGGGTGAGGCCTGCGACGAGGTCATCGCGCGAGGCCCCTGTGATCGGTTGCTCTCCGGCGGCGAAAACATCGGCGATGGCGACCACATCGGCGTCATGGAAACAGCCGCAGAAATCCTCGAACAGGTCATGCAGGCGGGTGTAGCGGTGCGGTTGATGGATGGCGATCACGCGGCCTGTGGACTCTGCGCCAAGCGACTGGCGCGCGGCCTTAAGCACGGCGGCGATTTCGACCGGATGGTGGCCGTAGTCGTCGATAATGGTGACCCCATCGACCACGCCGACTTTGGTAAAGCGGCGGTTGACGCCTTTGAAATTCGCCAGAGCCTCGCGGATCGCAGGGCGGCTCATCCCCAGATGGCGGGCGACGGCCACGGCAGACAGCGCGTTAGAGACATTGTGATTGCCGGGCATCGGCAGGGCACAGCCCTCGATCATCTTGCCCTCGGCCTGCAAGGCGATGTCGAAATGGGCGACGCCGTTCTGATACGTCAGGTTCTGGGCGCGAATATCGGCCTGCGCATTGAACCCAAAGGTGGTGACGCGGCGGTCGGTGATCTTGCCTACCAGCGTCTGCACGTCCGGATCATCGGTGCAGCAGACGGCGAGGCCGTAGAACGGAATGTTGGACACGAAATCGAGGAAGCCCTTGTGCAGGTTTTCCTCTGTGCCCCAATGTTCCATATGCTCGGGGTCGATGTTGGTCACAACCGCGATTGTTGCGGGAAGGCGGTTAAAGGTGCCATCGCTCTCGTCTGCTTCGACGACCATCCATTCGCCCTGCCCCATACGTGCGTTGCTGCCATAGGCGTGAATGATGCCGCCGTTCACAACCGTCGGATCCAGCCCGCCCGCGTCCAGCAATGTGGCAACCATCGTCGTGGTGGTGGTCTTGCCGTGGGTGCCCGCGACGGCCACGTTGGACTTGAGGCGCATCAGCTCGGCCAGCATTTCGGCGCGGCGCACGACAGGCAGGCCAGAGGCGCGGGCCTGATCCAGTTCCGGGTTGCCCGGTTTGATCGCGCTGGAAATCACGACAACCTCGGCGTCCACTAGGTTCTCTGCCTTTTGGCCGATAAAAATCCGCGCGCCCATGGCGGCAAGGCGATCGGTGATCTTGGAGGCCTTCAGGTCAGAGCCCTGTACCGTATAACCGTGGTTCAGCAGCACTTCGGCAATGCCGGACATGCCGATCCCGCCGATGCCCACAAAATGCACCGGCCCCATCTCCATCGGCAGCTTAGTGGCGGCGTTCATATCGCAGCTCCGAAATCGTTCCCAAGGTTCATGTCTCATGGCCTGCTATCTGCCCCTCTGCCAAGTTTACCACCATAGCCGCCAGACGGTCTGTCGCGTCGGGTCGGCCGGTTTTCAGTGCCGCACGCGCCATTTGCGAGGCTGCGGGCGGGTTATCAAGGATCGCTGCGATATGTGCGTTCAACGTCGTCGGGCTAAGCTTTTCCTCGGGGATCACCACGGCGGCATTCGCCTCGACCAGTCCGCGCGCATTGGCGGTCTGATGATCCCCCGTCGCATGGACGTAGGGGATCAGGATCGAGGGCCGCCCGATAACGCTAAGGTCCGCCACGGTCGACGCCCCCGCCCGCGCAATCACAAGCTGGGCCTCGGCCATCCGTTCCGGCACGTCATGAAAAAAGGGCTGCACATCGGCATTCACGCCCTGCTCGGCATAATATTTCGAGACCCGTTCCAGATCTTCCTCGCGGGCCTGATGCGAGACGCGGATATTGCGCAGGACATGCAATTCAAGCCCTGCGATGGCTGGCGGGACGATGTCGGACAGGATACGCGCACCCTGACTGCCGCCGATCACAAGGATCGACATCGGGTAATCCCCCGGCTGAATATAGGGCGAGGCCGCGCGGCGCATGATTGCGGCGCGCACCGGGTTGCCGGTGTGATGCCCCTCGACGCCTTCGGGCAAGTCGGTCGGCCATGTGCCGCAGGCCATCGCATCGACCCGGCTGGCAAAGATCTGGTTCACCCGTCCCAGCACACCGTTTTGTTCGTGGATCATCCGGGGAAGCTTCATCAAGGTGGCGGCCGCAAGGGCGGGGATCGACGGGTATCCGCCAAAGCCGACGACGACGCTGGGGCGATCCGCACGGAACCTGCGCAAGGCCTGCACCACGCCACCCGCAATGCGAAACGGCACCCCCGCTTTGGCCAGTATATTGCCCCGCGCAAAGGTCGCGCTGGCCATCTGCTCTATCTCGACCGCCTCGGGAAAGGCCCCGGTGTAGCGCGCGCCACGCTCGTCGGTGCTGAGTTTCACGCGCCAGCCCGCCTCAAGCATATGCTCGGCCAAAGCCTGTGCGGGAAACATATGGCCGCCCGTTCCGCCGGCCGCGATGATCAGCAATGGTTGGGTCATGAAAGATGCCATTACCGATTATTTACTGGCTTTGAAAGCCCTGACCATTTTGCCGCCCGCGCCGCACCAGAATATCGCTTATTTCGCCCTGCGGGCGTTTGCGCGTAAAGGCCAGCAACATGCCCAACGCAATGCCCCCCGCAATCAACGACGATCCGCCATAACTGACAAACGGCAGGGTCATCCCCTTGGCGGGCAGCAGACGCACCGCCACGGCCATGTTGATGATCGCCTGCACCCCAAAGATACAGACCAGCCCGGTACCCGCAAGACGAATGAACGGATCGCGTTCCTTGATCAGCAGCATCAGCGAGCGGACCACAATCACCATATAAAGCAGGATGATACAGGCCACCAGGATCAGCCCGTATTCCTCTGCCGCCACAGCAATGATAAAGTCTGTATGGGCATCGGGCAGCGACCATTTCACCTGCCCCTCGCCCACGCCCACCCCGAAAAAGCCGCCCTCGCGGATCGCCCCTTCGGCATAGCCAAGCTGCGTTGTCGGGTCGACTTCTGGCGACAGGAACCCGTCGATGCGACGGGCGAAATGCTCAGATTTATTATAGGCGAATGTGCCTGCCAGCGACACGAACCCGGCCAGCCCGACCAGCAAAGTAAAGGGCGCGCCGGCCACGAAATACATCACCGCCCAGCCAAACAGCACAAGCGAGGCCTGACCGAAATCCGGCTGCATCGCCAGAAAGAAAACAATCAGAACCGCAAGGATCAGCGAATAGGTCTTGCCGGGGGGGCCGTTGATTTCCTGGCTGGCGGCCATCAGCCATGCGGCCATGATGATAAAACCGGGCTTGAGGAATTCAGACGGCTGAACAGAGCCAAAGCCAAGCGAATACCAGCGCACAGCGCCCTTGCCAAAATCAGTGCCCAAGACGGGCAACATCGCCAGCGCCACCATGGACAGCATGAACCCCAGAACGCCCAGACGGCGCACCATCTGCGGTGACATCATCGACGTCAGGATCATTACGATCATGGCCAAACCGCCAAAAATCGCCTGTTTCTGCACGTAGTAAAACGGCTCTAACCCGTTGCGCGCCGCCAGCGGTGGCGAGGCCGCAAGACCCAGCAACATGCCGGTTCCAAACAACAAAAGCACGCAGGTCATCGACCATTTGTCGATGGTTCGCCACCATTTTGGCAAAATAGGTTCGCCTTCCCGCACAGGGAGGGCTCCATACACCATTTCCGTCATTGTAAACCGCCTGAAATTGCCACTGCTCTGCCCGTTTGCCGAGTCTCACCTTGCAAGGTAGCGAGCGCTCGGACGCAAGGCCAGAAAAAGCCCCCAAATTGCGCACATCTCGCCAAAATAATCGCAAAGCGTGGTTTTTCAGTCTAACGACGGGTGATTATAAGAGTTGACGGCGTGGCTGCTTTTCTCTCAGACACAGCCACATGAGCCGTATTTACATTCCCTAAAATGGCGTCGCCGACTGGAAAGCACGCCTTGCAGACCCCAAAAAACAGTGGCGCACCGGGTATTCCGCACTCGCCTCGGCCCACGCATGGGAAGATGCCGCCGGTTTACCCCCAGAAATAGCCGCCCTGTTCGATCCGGGCGCGGCCCTGCTGCTGGCCATCCCCGAACATACAGTCGCCATGCCCGGTCGCGGAAGCGCCAGCCAATGTGACGTCTTTGCCCTGCTTGGCGGGGCCTCTCCGCTGACTGCGGTGTCTATAGAAGCGAAAGTGCGCGAGAGCTTTGGCCCGACGATCAGGGACTGGCTGGATCTGGGCGCAGAAGGGCGGCACGTGCGCTTGAAAGGCATTTGTGAAATTCTGGGCGTGCGCGACCCTGATCCAAACTTGCGCTATCAATTGTTTCATCGCACCGCTGCGGCTGTGCTGGAGGCACGACGCTTTCAAACACATCATGCCGCGATGATCGTGCATAGCTTTGCGCAGGATCACATGAATTTCGACGATTTCGCCGCCTTTTGTCAGGCAACGGGCGCGCGCGCGCAGATTGACCAGTCAGATCAGATCACCCTGCCCGGTGGGATCACCCTGCGCTTGGGCTGGGCCACGGGTGATCCGCGTTTTCTGGCAGTTGATGAAAAGGTCTGAAAAACCTCTTAATCCACAGGGGAAAGTCTCGCCTTAACAAACTCCATAAACGCCTCGCCGCGCTTTTCAAAATTCGGGTATTGGTCGAAACTCGCCGCAGCCGGAGCCAGCAAAACCGTGTCGCCGGCTTGCGCATCCGTCATCGCCATGGCCACCGCGCGCTCCATCGTGTCGCATAGCTCATAGGGCGTCGCGCCCAGTTGCAGGGCAAACTCGCGCGCGGAATGGCCGATCAGATAGGCCTTTGCCACCGATCCCAGATGCGGCACCAGCGGCTCAATGCCGCCATCCTTGCCCAGCCCACCCGCGATCCAGCGGATGTTCTTGAAGGC
>CALGTJ010000358.1 GCA_937901435.1 uncultured Rhodobacter sp.
CAGATTTCCTCAAACGAAAAGATAACTTCCCCGAGGATCAGAACGCCCAACACGGCAGTAATCAAAGGAAAGCCGTTAGCCAGGAAATCGGTCCCCATCGACAGGCGCGGGTACAGGTCCTCACCTGTCCCAATTGACGCCACCAAGATACCGAAGAAAGCTGCGATGAGCCCTTTCATAGGAGACGCACCAACAACCGCCGCAACAAAGCTGAGTGACAGAATAATCAAGGCGGCCTTCTCTGCAAATCCCAAGTAGGATTCGACTACGATTGCGAGGAAAGGTGCCGTCGTAAACAGCACCAGATCAGAAAACGTATCACCGGAAGCCGAAGCAAAATGCGCCGTGCGCAGCGCTTTGCCAGCTTGCCCCTTTTTGGCCATCGGATACCCGTCCAGAGTGGTCATTAGAGCATCCGGCGTTCCGGGCGTATTAAAAAGAATTGCAGGCACAGCGCCACCAACCGTCGCGCCCTTCATCACACCGATCAAGAATCCCATCACGGGCAACAAAGCATCAGGCGTGTACCCGAAAATAGAGATCAATATCGGCAAAGAGACAGCCATAACAAAAGCGCCGCCAAGCCCCGGTGTTGCACCAATAACGATGCCCAAAAGGAAACCAAAGGTGACCATCATAATCGTGATAGAAATCCCGATTCCAAAGATCGAAAAGGCCTCTGGCCCCGCCAACACGGCCATGACCCCGGCCCAAATGTAGTCAAGAACACTCATCACCAGTCTCCATTCGGGGGCAGCAGCACGTTATCAAGCGGCAAATCAAAGATCGCGATCAGGACAGCGACCACTATAAGCGAGGAAAAGATGCGAATTGTTTTTACACGTCCCTCGATCAAGGCTGTTGTGAAGAAGACGAGGGAAAACCCTCCCATCACAAACCCGATAAGCTTGTAAGGATATGTACTGCGCATTTGCCGATAAGTGACCGTCTCGCTTCCATCTCCCTGAGCAAAAAGAGCGACGGCAAGTGGCCCAGCCCAATAAAACAGCGCGATCGACAAAGCCGTTATGCCAGACAATTGCAGTAAGAATGCAAGGTCGTTGCCGTCGATCGGCGGATTTTCAGTGTCAAAGAGGTCAGCGCGTCGATAATTCATAATCAAATGCACGATAGCGCAGACCACCATCAGCGCCCCAGCAACGGTCGGCAAGAAAGCATCGCCCATTGTTGTTTGACGGCGAAAAGTCTCGATCATTGCGGTTTCGCTATCCAGCGGCGCCCAAGCAAAAACAACCACGAGACCCAACCCAAGAAAGACTGCCCCCAGAACTAACTCGGTTTTACGGCTTAACATCAGTGGCTCCTCCCTCAAACCCCGAGCCTTTCAGCTCGGGGCCAAGACCAACTTTACGCTAGCTCATTGCGCAGCTTCGAGAAGCAGCGCGGCTTCGTTGCTTGCCGCTTGCATGAAGGCATCAAAGTCAGCGCCCGTGATTGCCTCTGGGCCACCAAATGCTTTGGTAATGTAGTCGCTCAACTGGCTTTCAGGATCGTTCACGATCTCAGCAATAGCATCTTGAATGGCTTCTCGTGCTTCCGGGTCCATATCAGCCGGCCCGATAACACCAAACATTGTACCGAAGACAAACTCGACACCATATTCGGACAAAAGCGGTGCGTCTGGAGACGCATTCAGCGGTCTTCCGATAGCCGAAACGAGGTTCACAAGGTCACCAGCGAGTACGCCATTAGTTTGCGGACCTGCAGCCCACGCGATGTCAAGGTCATCGGCCACGACTCCATTGAGACCTCCCTTACCGCCCTGAACCATGACCGTGGTGAGCTCGATCCCGTTCGCTTCTCCGATCAGGTACAATGCATCGGCAAGTTTGGCACTCATCGCACCAGCCGTAATTGTTTCGCCCGCCTGCACTGCTGCAATCACATCGCCCAAATTGTTCCAGCCACGGTCAGATTTTGCAATCAGCGCTGCTTGAGTACCAGTTATTGTACTGAGATAGGTGAAATCGTCGACGCCAAAACCGGGGTTCTGTGTTGCTAGTACGCCGTATGCAAGACTGTCCATAGCAGTCAAGCCAATAGACTGACCGTCAGCTGGCTCATCTCTGAGAGCTGCGGCCATTGTTGCTCCACCACGACCAGCGACATTCTCTGGAATAATTTCCCAACCGTGCCGCGCTGTCAATTCCTCGGCCAACAGACGGGCGGACGTATCAACACCGCCACCTGCACCAAATGCGATCATCAATTTGATCGGGCCATTGGGCTCCCACTCAGCCATCGCGGTCGTCGCGCTGGCGGCGGCAATTCCCGCTGCCATCACCATAGTTTTCAAAGTACCAAATTTCATGTTTTTCCTCCTCCAAGGCATGTTTGGGTCAGATGTCTCCCCCTGATCCAAATTTAGATTCATCAATTAGACAGCCAGCAAAACACGCGCACCTGCAAGCGACCGACGTGTCGCATCGCATTAACGCACAGCATGCAGCAATATCCTCCCTACGGACCGATTCTTTTACGTAGCGTCCGACACCTAAACAAGATAGTGTATTATGATGACATCGTCAACATTTTGACCTATTTAGACGCAATCTGAGGACATTCACATGAAGCTAACATCACAAGACCTTGAGCTTCAGCTGTATCGGGTTCGCCAGCTCGAAAGTAACGTCACCTTTCAGTTTTCAATGATCGCAAAGCTTATGGATAACGATGCATTGAAACTGCTGGCAGATACGCCGCTGACCTTAACCACCTATC
>CALGTJ010000359.1 GCA_937901435.1 uncultured Rhodobacter sp.
CCTCATTGATTCAGAGATCAACAAACCGCGCAAGAGGGGGTGAGTAATTACGAAATGAGATACATGTTTGTTGCGCTTCTGCTGCTTGCCGCGCCTGCCAGCGCCGACAGCTACGCCGGTTACGCCACCCAATGCCGTGCGCAGGTGGGCAAGATCCCGGCGTTTTCCTGCGCGGATGGAGTGCCGATCCCGGTCACGGTCGATGGCGTGACCCCGACCAATTACACCAAAGGCATGACCTGTGACCGCCCCGCATTGCTGCCCAATGGCACGGGCAGTGACGGGCAATGCGTCCCCGGTTTGCGCATCCTGAACCTGTCCACCGATACCATGCAGGTGTCGGTGATGTGTCGCCAAAAACATATACGCCCCGCAAACAGTCTGGAGTTCGACGAGATCGACGTGATCGCCCATGACCCTGCCACAGGCGCGACATGCTGGTTTCAGGCCTCGGCCCCGGCAGGCGAAACGATTGACGGCAGTTCTGTGCCCTCGCCCACAGATAACGCCTCTGCCAGCTTCTTTAATCCGCCAGAGGATGTGGTGGCCGATGGATGCGGCACCTGCCATGATAATGATCCGTTTATGTATAGCCCTTTCGTCGGACAGGTCTGGTCGCATGTGCCGGTCAATCCCTTTGGCCCCTATTATCAGGTCAATGCGAGGGGTTGAATTTCGACACATGGCCCACGACCCAGATCCAGCCACGCGACAGCACCTGTACCGGCTGTCACCGCATCGGCGTCTATGAAACCTGCGGACAGTTGACGCAATGGGCCACGGGCCTTGCCCAGCCCCCCGGCGCGAATGCTTTGGCAAGCATGTATCCGCTCAGCCATTACATGCCCCCCTATCACGGCCAAACCGAGGCCAGTTGGAATGTGATCAACGGACCCTCTGTTGCCGCCATTTCCACCTGTTGCCTCGACCCGACCCAACCCAGTTGCAACGCCAGCCAGATCGAACGTTACCTGAAATGAAAAACTCCCTGCGCTATCCCCATCTCTTGAGATCTGATGTTTTAAAAGGCTTGCCGGACGACACCAAACTTCGGCTTCTGGATGACTGCATCATGCGCAGCTTAGATCAGATCGCCCCAATTCTGGTACAGGGAGAGCCCGTCAACGGCATGTATCTGGTCGCACATGGCTGCGTAGAGATCACCGGGATCAATACAGAGGGTCAAACCGTGCTTATTCATCTCTCGCGTCAGGGAGAGGTTTTTGGCGACGTCGAGGCGATCGGCGAAAAACCCGCAGCCGCCAATTGTACCGCGATGGCCAATTCGGTGGTGCTGTTTTACCCTAAACAACTGTTGATCGGGTCGATGCAGTGCGTCACGTTCATGCGCAACATATTGGCGATGTCCCATGATCGTCTGGTGCGCGACAATCGGGTGAAATTTGTCGATCAATTCTATCCGGTTGATCAACGGCTCTGTGATTATCTGCACAGATTGTCCGCAGACCGGCCCGAAATCAGCAAGACACAAGCGGATCTGGCTGGGCTTTTGGGCTGTGCCCGGCAGACCCTGAACCGCGAATTAGGTCGATTGCGGGACCAGAACATCATCCAGATGGAAAAGGGCAAAATTCGCGTTATCGATAGAAACGCCCTGTATGCACAGGCCACCAAGGGCGATGCGATTTACCAGATCCGCAAATCAATCGCCTAGCCCGCTTTGTAGGTTGGCGTCTATTCATCAAGAACACCTCTGCAAGAAAGCGTCAAAGCCACCAAGCCAAGCCACATCTGACCCAAAACGTCGCATCTCGACACGCATGTCGAGCGCGCGGTAGCGCTCATTTTAGTTGAGTGAATGTGAAAGACCCGCGATGACACCCCGCAATTCGGCAAGACCACGCAGACGTCCCACAAAAGGGTAGCCCGGATGCGCGCCGCGCCCAAGATCGGGACCAAGTTCATGGCCGTGATCCGGGCGCATGACGATCTGTGCGTCGGCACGCCCCTCATCAGCCCTGCGGGCCTCTTCGGCAAGCAAAGCAGCGATCAGATCGACCATATCCGTGTCGCCCGTCAGATGTTCAGCCTCCTGAAAGGACCCGTCCAGCTCTTTAGAGACATTGCGCAGATGGGCAAAGTGGATGCGATCTGCGAACTGTCGGGCTATCGCAGGCACATCGTTCACAGGATTTGCGCCAAGCGATCCACTGCACAGGGTCAGACCGTTTGCACGGTCTGGCACGGCAGACAGGATCCAGTCGATATCGGCCGCGTCCGAGACAATCCGGGGCAGGCCGAGAATATCACGGGGCGGGTCATCGGGGTGCACACACATCTTCATCCCCAAGTCCGCAGCTGCCGGAATGACTTCTTGAAGGAAGCGTTCATAATTGGCACGCAGAGCATCACGCCCAAGCCCGTCGTATCCCGACAGCGCGTTGCGCAGGCTATCGACGGAATAGCGATCATAAGCCCCCGGCAGACCCGCCATGATGCTGTTGAGCAGGACGTCCTGCATCTGCACGGTGCTTTGCTGGAACCAGATCTTCGCGGCAGAGATCGCCTCTGGAGTATAATCATCCTCGGCCTCGGGGCGTTTGAGCATGAACAATTCGAACGCCGCCATGTGCGGCGCGGAAAACCGCAAAGCCGTGCCACCCCCACGCAGCGGCGCGTTCAAGGTGGTGCGGGTCCAGTCCAGCAGCGGCATGAAGTTATAGCAGATCGTTTCAACACCGCATGCGGCCAGATTGGCCATAGATTGACGATAGTTGGCAAAAAGGCTGCCTAAATCGCCGGTCCCCTTCTTGATATCCTCATGGATCGGCAGGCTTTCGACCACCTGCCAACTCAGGCCGACCTCTGCCGCCAGGATAATTTTTTGGCGCTCTTGGATGTCCTCGACCGACCAGACCACGCCATAGGGAATGTCATGCAATGCCGTGACCACCGCGGTTGCGCCCGTTTGCGCCACCTCTGGCAGCGTGATCTTGTCCACGGGCCCAAACCAGCGCCATCCCTCGATCATCTTGTTGTCTCCGTCAAACAATGTGTCGGGCCAGCCAAAGGCTTTTGCGACTGGTATGCAAGACCGATCTCGCCGTAAGCTGGCGCTATCATCACCGGAGCCTGATCATGTTACCCAACCGCCCCCGCTACGCCGCCCGCCTGAACGCCTTCAAACTTGGCCTGCCGGGCAAGCCGACGATTGCGGATATGATCGCGCGGGCCGCTCAGGCCGGGCTGGATGCGGCGGATCTGAATTATCCTGATCATTTTGCCAGCCACACACCGGCAGAATTGGGGCGCGTGCTGGCCGATGCGGGCATGGCCGTGAACGGGCTTGCCATGCGCTATTACACCGATCCGGGGTTCAAGCTGGGGGCGTTTACGCATCCCGATCCTGTTGTGCGCCAAGCGGCGCTGGATGTGACCAAACAGGGGCTGGATGCACTGGCCGAGATGGGCGGCAAGATCATGACGCTTTGGATGGGTCAGGATGGCGTCGATTACTCGTTTCAAGGCAACTATGGCGTGATGTGGGACAATACGATTGCCTGCTTGCAAGAGGTGGCGGATCACAACCCTGATCTGGACATTGCGATTGAGTACAAACCCAACGAGCCGCGCGCCTATGCGCTGATGCCCGATGCGGCGACGACACTATTGGCGGTGAAAGAGGCGGTGCGCGACAATATCGGGGTCACGCTGGACTTTGCCCATGTGCTTTACGCCGACGAGATGCCGGCCCATGCGGCGCATCTGATCGCGCGGCACTCGCGGCTGATGGGGGTGCATCTGAACGACGGCTATGGCAAGCGCGACGACGGTTTGATGGTGGGCACGGTGCATCCGATCCAGACAGTCGAGTTGTTCGTGGAGCTGCACCGGATTGGCTATGACGGGGTGATATATTTCGACACGTTCCCCGATCATGGCGGGCTGAATCCGGTGGAAGAGGCGCGCACCAATATTCAACTTGTCGAGCGTTTGCGCACCATTGCAGCGGGCTTGGTGGATCATAAAGAATTACAGGCCGCGATTGCCATGCAGGACGCAACACGGTCCATGCGGATCGTCGCGGGCGCGCTGTATGGGGCCTGAGCGATGAGGTGTGATGTTCTGGTCGTTGGCGCGTTGCATCTGGACGTGATTGTCAACGCTCCTGCACTGCCGCGTCTGGACGAGACCTTGCGCGGCACATCCGTGGCCTATGCTTTTGGAGGAAAGGGTGGCAATCAGGCCGTGGCACTTGCTAGGATGGGCGCAGGCGTCGCCATGGCCGGGCGCATTGGGCAGGATGGGTTTGCGGATCGGATCACCGAGGTGCTGGACCGGGCGGGTGTGGATCACCGACAGGTTTTGCGCCAGCCCGGTGCGTCGGGGATGAGCGTCGCGATTGTGGACGATGCGGGGGATTACGGCGCGGTGATCGTCTCGGCGGCTAATCTGGACATTGCCCCGGATGACATTGTGATCCCCGAGGGAACAAGGCTGATCTGCTTGCAGAACGAGATTTCCGAAAGCGTGAACATCGCCCTTGCCCGCGCGGCGCACGTACTCGGGATTGCAGTGATGTTGAACGCCGCACCCGCACGGGCTGTGACTGCGGGAACAGAGGCTCTGTATCAGACGCTGATCGTCAACCGGATCGAGGCGCTGGATATGACGGGCAAAGACGAGGCACATCAAGCGGCCCTTGCCTTGCGCGCCTGCGGGTATGAACGGGTGCTTGTGACCCTTGGCGGCGAGGGCGTTGTGGTCGCAGAGGGAGAGAGCGTCACGCATTATCCCGGCCATAGCGTTCAGGTGGTGTCGACCCATGGGGCGGGGGATGCCTTTGTCGGGGCCTTTGCCGCGCGGCTTTGCCAAGGGGACATGACAGAGGACGCCGTGCATTTCGCCCAAGCAGCCGCGGCATTGCACGTCTCTTGCCCTGTCGCCCAGCGCGACCGGATCACCGTAGACGCCGTGCGCGCCTTTCAGCGCGGCACGGTCAAGCGGTAGAATTCACAGGCTGTACCGCCGAAAATGCGGGCCTGCTGGTCTATAGCCAAATGCGCAGTCAGGGTCTGCGCGGTCTCGCGCCAGCGGTCGTAACTGGATTGCAGCAGGCAGACAGGCCAGTCCGATCCCCACATGATGCGATCCGCCCCAAACACGGTCAGGATGTGATCGACATAGGGCCTCAGGTCGTCAATCTGCCAGCCGTCCTTGGCCTCTGTGACAATCCCGGACAGCTTGAGGCAGGCCGTTGTATCCTGTGCCAGCCGCATGATCCCGGCGGCCCAATCGTCAAAGGCCTGATCCCAGATCTGGGGTTTCATGCAGTGGTCGATCACGCAGCGCATGTCGGGGTAGCGCGTCAACAGGGTATGAAAATTCGCCAGATGCTGCGGAAAGCCAAGCGCGTCAAAGGTCAGATCAAGGTCGATGAGCGCGCGATAGGCCCACTGCACATCGTCGCGCAGCATCCAATTAACATCTGGAATGTCCTGAATCATCGGGCGCACACCCTTGAACTTGGGATGCGCCGCGAGGCGTTGCAGATGGGGCAGATTTGCGGGGTCTTCGAAGTTGATCCAGCCGACGACCCCGCCGACACTGGGCGTCGCATCCGCGAGGCCCAGCATATATTCGGTTTCCTCGATCGTTGGCGCGGCTTGCACCAGCACCGTCTGGTCAATGCCATGCGCCGTCAACAGCGAGACCAGATCTTGTGGTCCATAGACCCGGCTGAGGATCGGATGGTCCTTGGGCATCCAGCCGTAATCCCCACGCGCCGGGTTCCAGTAGTGTTGATGGGCATCGACCTGCATGGGTTAAGCTCCTGTTGGCGCATCCTCGCGCATCAGACCCTTGGCCTTCAGTTCGGCCCAAAGCGCTGCGGGGATCGCAGTATGGGCAGCGGCGATATTGCCGTCCATCTCGTCCACCCCCTGCCCGCCGGGGATGACGGACACCACGCTGGGGTGCAGCAGCGGGAACTGAAACGCAGCATCTACCAGACGCACGCCATGGGCCTCGCACACGGCCTGTATCGCGCCGACCTTATCGAGGATGTCCTGCGGCGCAAGTTCATAGTTGTAATAGGCGCCCTGCCGTGGCCCGGTCGCCAGAATGCCCGAGTTATACGGCCCGCCCAGAATGATCCCGATGCCGCGCGCCTCGCACAGCGGCAGAAAGCTGGTCAGAGCCTCTTGTTCTAGCAGCGTATAGCGTCCGGCGAGCAGGAACATGTCATAATCGCCGCGCTCTGCCAGTTGCTGACAGACCTCCCACTCGTTCACGCCCGCGCCGAAAGCTTTGATCACGCCTTCGTTGCGCAGCTTTTCCAGCGCGTGATAGCCCCCCGCCATCAGTTGATCGACCTTGGCGTTCACATTGGCACGGCTGCCTTGGTTGGGCATATCTATATCATGAGCCAGCAGGATATCGATGCGGCTGACGCCCAGACGCTCCAGCGAAAACTCAACAGAGCGCATCACGCCATCGTAGGAATAATTATACTCTTCGCGCCGCGCGGGGACCTCGAACCACTTGCCTTCGCCATCCGCCGCCGAAGGATCGCAGGCGTGCAACAGTCGGCCCACTTTGGTGGACAGCACATATTCATCGCGTGGTTTCCCGCGAAGGAACCTGTTCACCCGCGTCTCGCTGAGACCATAGCCGTACAGCGGCGCGGTATCGTAATAGCGCACACCCGCATCCCACGCCTTTTGCAAAATAGCATGGGCCTCGTCATCGGTGATCGCGCGGTAAAGGTTGCCCAGCGGCGCGGTGCCCATGCCCAGTTCGGTAAAGGTCAGGCCCCCGTTGCCCAAACGATCCCAATGTCTTGTGTTGAACGCCATGTTGTCCTCCGTCGGTTTGATGCCTTGTTAGACCATTCGGCTCTGGACTGCACTCAGAACCCAGATAGTCTTTGCCGCGAGGAGGACAAAACACATGAACAATTTCAAGCGCGTTTTCGGGGACACCAAGCCGGTGATCGCCATGGTGCATCTGTCGGCGATGCCCGGTACGCCTTTGTATGATGCCAAGGCCGGGATCGAGGGCATGATCGCGGCGGCGCGTGCGGATCTGGTTGCGTTGCAAAACGCCGGGTTTGACGCGGTGATGTTTGGCAACGAAAATGACCGGCCCTATGAATTCAAGGTCGATGCCGCCACCACGACCACCATGGCCTATGTGATCGGCAAACTGCGCGACGAGATCACGGTGCCCTTTGGTGTCAATGTTTTGTGGGATCCGATGGCGACCGTTGCGCTTGGCGTGGCCACAGGCGCGTCCTTTGCGCGCGAGATTTTCACGGGCAGTTTCGCCAGCGACATGGGCAATTGGGCGCCGGATGCAGGCGAGGCCCTGCGATATCGTGCGCGGCTTGGGCGGCCGGATCTGGCGTTGATGTATAACGTTGCGGCGGAATTTGCCGATAGTCTTGATCGTCGCTCGCTACCAGATCGGGCACGCTCTGCGGTGTTTTCCTCGATCCCTGATGCGGTGCTTGTTTCGGGGCACATCACCGGCGAGGCGGCGAAGATGGAAGACCTAGAGGCGGTCAAGGCGGTTCTGCCCCACACGCCGGTTCTGGCCAATACGGGCGTCAAGCACGAGACGATTGGCGATGTCTTGCGGGTGTCGGATGGCTGTATCGTGGGATCCTCGCTTAAGGTGGACGGCGATACGTGGAAGCCGATTGACCCCGCTCGCGCCGATGATTTCATGGCCCGCGCCCGCGCTGCGAGGGGGGCATGAAAGACCGTCTGAAAGCCGACCTTATCGAACTGATGCTGACCCCCGGCCTGTCCGGATATGAGGACCGTGTGCGCCGGGCGATCAAGGCGAAACTGGATGGGATGGGTGTCGACACCCGTTCTGACCGCCTTGGCAATCTGATCGCGAGTTTTCCCGGTGACGGGCCCTCGGTGATGCTGTTCACCCATATGGATCAGCTTGGGTTCATCACCCGCAAGATCGATGCCGACGGCAGTATAAGGGTCGAACGCATGGGCGGTGTGCCCGAACGCGCCCTTGCCGCGCAGGCCGTGGTTCTGTGTACGGCCAAGGGCGACATCCCCGGCATCATCGCCAACAAGGCGCATCATTCCACCACACCCAACGAAAAATACAACGTTGTCAAAGCCCCCGACCTGCGGATCGACGCGGGCTTTACCAGCAAGGCAGAGGCAGAGGCCGCCGGGGTGCGCATCGGCACGCCTGTCACCTATGCCCCCAGCGCCACGGCCCTTGGCAAGGATCGTATCGTCGGCACCTCTGCAGATGATCGCGCCGGATGTGCCGTGCTGATCGAGGTGGCACGCGCTTTGGTCCAGCGCACAGGCGGGCCGACGGTGCATCTGGTTTTCACGGTGCAGGAAGAGTTCAACCTGCGCGGCGCGCAAGTGGCTGCACAAGTGTTGCAACCCGATATCGCGATCCAGTTGGATCTGATGCTGGCGAGCGATACGCCAGAGATGGCAGATCGGGGCGAGATGACATTGGGCGGTGGTCCGGGCATGTCTTTGTATAGCTTTCATGGCCGCGGAACGCTGAACGGAGTGATCCCACATCCCGCGATGGTGCAATTGTTCGAGGACACGGCCGAGGCAGAGGCCATCCCCCTGCAACGCAGTGCACAGGTGGGCGTTTTGACCGATCTCAGCTATGTGCAACTGGTCGGTGAGGGTGTGGCGAGCCTCGATATCGGGTTTCCCATGCGCTATTCCCATTCCGCGCAGGAAATGTGTGATCTCGGTGATCTCGTCCAACTCACGGAATTGATCACCGCCGCCCTGCCCCGCATCACCCCCGACTTTCCCCTGATCCGCGAGTAAGACATGTATTCCCTTGGCATCGACATCGGCACGTTTGAAACCAAAGGCGTTTTGGTGGACGCGCAGGGCGCAGTGATCGCCATGGCCTCTGCCCCGCATGACATGTTGGTGCCCCAAGCCGGTTGGGCCGAACATCGCCCGGACGAGGATTGGTGGGGGGATTTCGTCACAATCACCCGCGCTTTGCTGGACCAAAGCGGGGTTGATCCGTCACAGATCAAGGCCGTCGCCTGTTCTGCTATCGGTCCCTGCATGTTGCCCGTTGATGACGATGGTGTGCCCCTGATGAACGGTGTGCTTTACGGTGTCGATACCCGCGCCCATGCCGAAATTGACGCATTGAACGCGCAGATTGGCGCCGATGTGATCCACGCGCGTTGTGGTAATGCACTGACATCGCAGGCGGTTGGGCCCAAGATCCTTTGGCTTAAAAACCAGCGACCGGATCTTTATGCCAAGACCGCCAAGGTGCTGACCTCGACGAGTTATGTCGTCTGGAAGCTGACCGGCGCTTATGTGATCGACCATTACACGGCGGCCAACTTTGCGCCTCTCTATGACGTCAGTTCATTGGATTGGACCGACGCGCTGGCCCCCGACATCCTGCCGCTCGACAAACTGCCAGACCTGAAATGG
>CALGTJ010000360.1 GCA_937901435.1 uncultured Rhodobacter sp.
GGGCTCTCAGTTGCCATTCGCTGCGTGTTCATCTAGCGGCTACTACGCGGACAAACCGGGCTTGTGCAAACGCAGCATTTTCTGGCTTTCGCAGCGATGAATTTACGGCGATTCAATAGACATTGCCAAAGCGGTCATTGGGCGTCATTGATGACCTAAAAATGCAGAATAAACGCCAAATGCACCGACAGTAATTAGGCTGAGCGCCCAAAGTAAATCAAGATTGAACCAACTTTTTGAAATGAATTTCAAACCAAACCAAGTGTAGACAAAGATCGCAATCGCCGCACCTGCAAAAGTCATCGCAAAGGTGTGGGTTGCGGCCACTAAAAAGGCTGTCGTTATATTGTTGCTCATGAGCACTTGTGCAGCGGCATGACCTGTTTCTGACACACTTTCGCCCAGCACTAAAAGCCCGCAAATACCAAGATAAATAGGCACCAGCATTAGTCCCGCACCATGGGCAGTGGCGGCCAGAAACGACCAGAGCCCTAGCTTGGCAGGATGGATGCGGGCTAGAATTTTCGGGTGTCGCCGATTGATCAAAAGATAGATCCCCATCGCAATCACTAGCACGCCTGCACCCATCCGAATTTCACGCTCGTTATTGACGAAGAAATACATCATTGAAAACGGCAGCAAGATGACAATCATCGCCAGAAAATGACCAGTAGCAAGCATCGCACTGGCTTTGATCATGGCACTTTTCTTGCGTTCAAATAGAGCCGCTGAGACAGCCAGCGGCCATCCCATACCAGGGTTTACGCCATGGTATATTCCCGAAAAAATGACGGCCCACCAAAGGGCCGTCGCAGTCATGGTTTCCATATTTTAAACAGAGGGGTAACAGAAACTATCGGTGGAACAATCGCCGCCTTCCAGACGAATTTGGTGGGCCCGTGTGTTCTCTGGGAAGTCAATGTAGAAGTCAGGATCAAGGGCAAAACTGCCATCTTCTCCAACATTCGCCATCACCATTTGCCCGCCTTCCTGATGCGGATAAAACTGATTATCCCATGAAGAATAAAGCGAATTTGTCCAATACACTCTTTTTCCGTCGCGGCTGATTTCGACCATTTGCGGTCCGTAGATAACCTCCTTGCCGTTAGGGTGCTTATGTTCGGTGGCGATACCGCCAAGCTGCACCTTACCGTTGAGCACGGGGTTCATTGGATCAGATACATCATATTGATGCATCTCGCCCAAGCCCCAACAGGCGACATAAAGGTATTTATCGTCAAGGCTCAGGTCGATATCAGTGACCAAGGGTGGCACGGCTCCGAAGCCTTTAAGCAAATCAGGAAGGTTTTCTGGATCTTCCGGGCGTGGATCGATCGTGATCGTCTTCTTGGATTGCCACACACCATCATCACCACGCCACCAGGTAAAAATCGCGCCTTGTAAGTTTGTTGTATCAACCACGACACCGCAGAACCCATAAGATTTGGTCGGATCATGGGCAGGGCGGATCTCTAACGCCATCTGGTAGTTTTCACCGAAATCCATTGTTTGGATGTTTTTGCGCGCGCGCAGATCCCAGAAGTGGATCGAATGGCCGTATTTGTTTGACAGTAAATCTTCTGGTACAACACCGTTTTCATATTGGGGCGGCAGACCCCATTCAGAACTGACCATATAGTCTTGTGGCAGGTTCCACCAGAAATCGTAATGTTTGTCTTGTGCACCGCGATCCATTTCGTAGCGACCGATAATTTCAAATGTTTCACAATCCATGATGAAAATACCGGGAGGGCCATCTGTGCCATCAGCTCCGCCTCCACCAAGAGTTGATACATAAATCCCTTCAGGCCCACAATGAATTGTATGGGGACGCGAATACCCTGTCTTTTCGAATAGTTCTTCCGGTTCAATAATCTTATGAATATGAGCCTTTAGTGGATCTTTGACATCAAAGATAAAAATACGCGACGAGCGAATGCCTGGTACGATCAGATAGCGGCGTTCTAAAAATGCATGGCCCGATAAGGGCGACAGAGATGATGAACACGCGTTCCAGCCAAAGTGGTGAAATTCGTCCCCAGTGGTTTCAGTCATCACCTTATGAACGATCTCGCCATAGGTTTTCGACCCTTTGCGCAGGTCAATAACGGCTAGTCCGTCGTGTTGATCAGCGTCTTTGCCCAGCATTACCGTAAATGCAAAATTTTCAGGTGGTGCTTGCATCGCTAGTTTTGCGGATGCATGAAATGTTGGATCCGGCTTCATCGGTTTATTCATCGATCTTCCTCCCTAAAGTTATTCCCCGCTCATTGGGGTTTGATACATCATTGCCGCGGTTCCTCCTTAGACCTCGGCCACGTTGCATAGTTGAATGGCACCGCTGATCTTTGTTGCAAGCTGTGTCAGCTGACGGCCGATATTATGTCTGTAATCTGTGCCAAACCTGCGTACGGGTCCGACTGCGCCGACGCTAAAGGTGGCACCGATATTCCCGATTGTTATTGGGGCGGCAACGCTTGAGATGCCAATGTCAATCTCTTGATCGCAATCGGCAAAACCTTGCTTTCGGATGATATCGAACTCTGCAAGCAGGTCTTCTCGCGTCGCCTTTGTGTGGTCTGTATAGGCTTGGAGACTTCCTTGCAAAATTTTGTCTTGAAAGTTTTGTTCTGTGAAGGCTGCGATTGCCTTTGAACAAGAACAGGCGTGCATCGGGCGTTCACCAAGCCCTGGATGGATGAAGGCACGGGCGGGATCATCAGGTGTTTCGACATGAATAATTTCCACTTTGCCATCTCGGAAGCGTGCCAGAAACACAGTTTCATTGAATTTGGTAGCGGCCACTTTGAGAAGAGGCGCCGCGACACGGCGCACATCCACGTCGGATTTCCCCAATAGAGCAATGCGGATCAGCCGTTCACCAATCACATAGCGCCCGTCATTGTTTGGTTCTTCGATCAGCCCTTGTTCTTGCAATGTTTGCATCAAGCGATAGCAGGTTGGCTTTGGCAACCCACTTGCTATCTGCGCTTCGGTTGCGCTGACCGGACGACCGACGACGGCGATAATTTCAAGCAGATGAATAAGACGTTCTAGATGCACTTCAAAGGTACCTATTGAAATATGAGACACTTTCTCAGATGATGAGAGCGAATCATGGAAAAAATCAAGCAATTTTTTTAGGAGAAAAAATGCGAACACGTGCTGCTGTCGCCTTGGAGGCTGGAAAACCACTTGAAGTTATGGACGTTGAACTCGACGGCCCGCGCGCTGGAGAGGTTTTGGTTGAGATCAAAGCTACAGGTCTATGTCATACAGATGAATTCACCCGTTCGGGCGAGGATCCGGAGGGCATTTTTCCGGCAATCTTGGGTCATGAAGGTGCAGGCGTAGTGATCGAAATTGGAGAAGGTGTGACCAGTCTAGAGGTGGGTGACCATGTGATCCCACTTTATACGCCTGAATGTCGCGAGTGCGAATACTGCCTCAACCCGAAAACCAACCTGTGCCAGAAGATCCGAAGTACCCAAGGCGCGGGGCTTTTACCTGACGGATCGACCCGTTTCAAAATGCTCGATGGGACGCCAATCCACCATTATATGGGATGTTCTACCTTCGCCAATCACACAGTTGTGCCCGAAATTGCTCTGGCGAAAGTTCGAAAGGACGCGCCGTTCGATAAAATTTGTTATATTGGTTGTGGTGTCACAACCGGCATAGGGGCAGTGATCAACACTGCTAAAGTTGAGATTGGGTCAACTGGCGTGGTCTTCGGCCTTGGCGGTATTGGACTCAATGTTATCCAAGGTTTGCGCCTTGCTGGGGCAGACCAAATCGTTGGCGTTGACCTGAACGAGGGTAAACTCGAGATGGCCAAACGGTTTGGTATGACCGATTTCGTAAACCCTTCAAAAGTGAACGGGGATCTGGTTGCACATCTGGTTGAGCTGACACGCGGTGGTGCGGATTACACATTTGACGCCACTGGCAACGTGGGCGTTATGCGCACAGCGCTGGAATGCGCGCATAAGGGGTGGGGCGAAAGCATCATTATCGGCGTCGCCCCTGCTGGCGCAGAGATTAGCACAAGACCGTTCCAATTGGTGACAGGGCGGGTTTGGCGCGGTACTGCATTTGGTGGCGCATCCGGGCGCACCGATGTACCCAAAATCGTGGATTGGTACATGGACGGCAAGATCGAAATCGACCCAATGATTACTCATAAATTGAAGCTAGAGGATATCAACCACGGGTTCGATTTGATGCATGAAGGCAAATCTATCCGCGCCGTCGTGGAGTTTTAAAAAATGCGGCAGTCCTCTCCCGAGGTGTATACGTTCTTTGACGAAGCCACGAACGCGGCTTGTCATATCGTAAAAGACCCAGCTTCAAACGCTGTGGCGATTATCGATTCCATCTTGGATTTTGACGCCGCAGCGGGCCGTACCGAAACGACCCATGCCGATAAGCTGATCGATGAAATCACACGAAATGACTGGCAGGTCGCTTGGATACTGGAGACCCATGTGCACGCCGATCACCTGTCTGCTGCACCCTACCTGGCCGAAAAGCTGGGCGGCAAAATTGCGATCGGAGCCAATATAACCGCCGTGCAAAAAGTTTTTGGCAAGATCTTTAATGCAGGTACCGAATTTGAGATGGACGGCAGCCAATTCGACAGATTGTTCGCAAATGGGGATGTCTTTGACATCGGTAACCTTAATGTCAAAGTGATGCACACGCCGGGGCATACGCCTGCCTGTGTCACCTACGTCATCGGCGATGCTGCCTTTATCGGTGACACGTTATTTATGCCCGATTTTGGCACCGCTCGTGCAGATTTCCCGGGCGGGTCTGCAACCAATCTTTATGCTTCTATCCAACGCATATTAACATTGCCCGAAGAGACGCGCTTGTTCTTGTGCCACGACTACAAAACCAAAACGCGTGAGACGTTCTGCTGGCAAACAACAGTAGCAGAACAAAAGGCAAAAAACGTTCATGTCGGTGGTGGCAAATCCGAAAAAGAATTCGTTGACTTTCGGACCAAGCGGGATGCGCAATTGGCAATGCCGAAACTTATCATTCCATCAATTCAAGTGAACATGAATGCAGGCCACATGCCTGCCGCTGATATGGACGGAGACGTCTACCTGAAAGTGCCAATTAACAAACTGTGAGGCTCGTTAGGGCAAGGGTTGGGAGGCCCCTAATATAATGGCAGATCATCAAATACTTATCGTAGGTGGCGGAGCCGCGGGTATCGCAACGGCAGCCAGCCTGCATAAACGGGACGCGTCTCTGGATATAGCTATTATCGAGCCCTCAACGACCCATTACTACCAGCCAGGCTGGACCATGGTGGGTGCGGGCGTTTTCAAAAAAGAAGAAACGGCACGCTCCACGGCCAGTGTCATGCCTTCTTATGTGACCCAAATAAGAGGGACCGTTGCATCGTTTCAACCAGACGAGAATAGCGTCAGGCTTGAAGATGGAAAGGCGCTTACTTATGGCTCTCTCGTAGTGGCGGCGGGGCTTAAGCTAGATTGGGCTGCGATTGAGGGGCTTGAGGAAGCGCTTGGTCGAAACGGTGTGACCTCGAACTACCGATATGATCTTGCACCCTACACATGGGAACTGGTTCAAAAAATGCGCGGGGAAAAAGCTATTTTCACCCAACCGCCTATGCCGATCAAATGCGCAGGCGCGCCGCAAAAAGCAATGTACTTGTCATGCTCAACCTGGATGCAGGTGGGTAAAATCAAAGATATCGATGTGTCATTCTGCAATGCAGGGCCGGTCCTCTTCGGCTGCGCAGATTATGTGCCTCCGCTAATGGAATATGTTGATCGCTACGGTATAAATCTAGACTTTGGGTATAATCTGGTGAAGGTCGACGGCCCCAATCAGATAGCAACCTTCAAGGTGGCCAAAGAAGGCGAAGACCCGCGGCTGGTAGAGCGCAAATTTGATATGCTGCATGTCTGTCCACCCCAATGCGCGCCAGACTTTATCAAAGACAGCCCCCTTGCAAACGAAGCTGGCTGGATGGCTGTTGACCAATCGACGATGCAAAGCACTATCGCCCCAAATATCTTTGGCCTTGGGGATGTGACCTCAACCCCCAATGCCAAAACAGCAGCCGCCGCGC
>CALGTJ010000361.1 GCA_937901435.1 uncultured Rhodobacter sp.
TCCCTCATTGATTCAGAGATCAACAAACCGCGCAAGAGGGGGTGAGTAATTACAGTCGAACCTCAGGCGTTTGATTACCCTACCAGTCGTAATATGGCGGGATTTGAACCCGCTACAGTCAGATTAGCAGTCTGATGCTCTACCAAATGAGCTACATATGTGTGAGCTTTTCGGGCCCAACCCGATCCATCCATCGGCCCTGGCATACGGAACTGGCAGTGCCGTCCGCACCGGGAGGGTGATCACCCCTGCCCGCTAGGGTCCGATCTATGTGATCGGGATGCCGTGAGATAGGGCGGAACCGGGGATTCGCTCAACCGGGGAAATTTCATGGGTGTTGGCGCTGTGATACGCGCGCAACAATATTACCCACTCGCGCAATGAATGAAAAGATACCAGCCTGAGAACGCCCTGTTTGGGGACTCTGAAAGCGGTTCAGGCTTTGCATAAGTTTCAAATCGAAAAGCCATGCATTATGTATCGGATTTGCAAGCAAATCCGACAGACTGGGGGCAAGCCCCCCAGACCCCCCTTGAGTATTTTTGCTAAGATGAAAGGGGAGCCGGGGTGACCGTTGTTTGAGTGATCAGTTACCCGACGTCACGCCCCTCAGGACCGCTCATATCAAAGCCAAGCACGCGGGCGACCGTAAAGATGTCCTTGTCGCCGCGTCCACACATATTCATGCAGATGATGTGATCCTTGGGCAGATCCGGCGCAATTTTCATCACGTGGGCCAGCGCGTGGCTGGGTTCCAGCGCGGGAATGATCCCTTCCATCGCGCAGGAGAACTGGAAGGCCTCCAGCGCCTCTTTGTCGGTGATCGAGACATATTGGGCGCGGCCAATGTCGTGCAGCCAGCTGTGTTCCGGGCCAATGCCGGGGTAGTCGAGGCCTGCGCTGATTGAGAAGCCTTCAAGGATCTGACCGTCGTCGTCTTGCAAAAGATAGGTGCGATTGCCGTGCAAAACGCCGGGACGCCCGCCAGTGAGCGAGGCACAATGTTCCATCTTGGAATTCACGCCTTTGCCGCCTGCTTCGACGCCGATGATATTAACGGTCGTGTCGTCCAGGAAGGGGAAAAACAGGCCCATAGCATTGGACCCGCCGCCTATGGCCGCGATGATCGTGTCGGGCAGACGGCCTTCGGCGGCCTGCATCTGTTCCTTTGCTTCTTTGCCGATGATCGCCTGAAAGTCGCGCACCATGGCCGGATAGGGATGCGGGCCAGCCACTGTTCCAATGCAATAAAATGTGTCGCGCACATTGGTCACCCAGTCGCGCAACGCATCGTTCATGGCGTCCTTGAGCGTGCCGCGACCCGAGGTGACGGGGATGACTTCGGCGCCAAGCAGGCGCATGCGAAAGACGTTGGGGGCTTGGCGTTCGACATCATGCGCGCCCATGTAGACGACGCATTTAAGTCCGAATTTGGCACAGACGGTGGCGGTGGCCACGCCGTGCTGGCCAGCGCCGGTTTCCGCAATGATCCGGGTCTTGCCCATGCGGCGCGCCAGAATGATCTGGCCCAGCACGTTGTTGATCTTATGCGCCCCGGTGTGGTTCAGCTCGTCGCGCTTGAGGTAAATCTTGGCCCCACCAAGCGCCTCTGTCATGCGTTCGGCGAAATACAAGGGACTGGGGCGGCCCACATAGTGCGTCCAGAGATCGTGCATTTCGGCCCAGAACGCGTCGTCCGTCTTGGCGAATTCATACTGCGCCTCAAGGTCAAGGATCAGCGGCATCAGCGTTTCGGACACAAAGCGCCCGCCAAATTTGCCAAAGCGGCCCTGTTCGTCAGGTCCCATCTTGAAGCTGTTGATCAGATCGTCCGGCATCCATCGGCTCCTTTGCGTCTAAGAGGTTGGTTATAGCTTTCTCTGCGGTCTGGTAAAGCGTCCTTTGGCCCTTACAGCGAAAGATAGATCCGCGAAATCAAGTCATTTTCCGGCTCGCCCGGTTGGGGCAGGTCAAGTCTGTTGGTTGCAGTGGGCAGCCGGTCGAGCATGATTGTGAACTCGGACGCCTGTCCGGGGGTGCGAACGACCCGGCGCAGTTGGAAAATCTGATCGTGTTGCGCGGACAAAGGGATGGGGGCGGACGACAGAAAAGCATCCACGCGACGCCCCGTGGCATCCAGCCGCGTTCCAAGATTTTCGAAGCTGTAGACGCGGTTGATATCCTCGATCCAATACTCGATGTCCCCGTCTTTTCCCCCTTGTTTCAAGGGGTTTGGCTGGCTTTGCAGGTAGTAGACCCAGCGACTTTTGGTCACCTCGAACGTGATCGTCAGATCCTGTTCACCGACCGGCGGCAAGGCGAGGTCCAGCACGCAAACAGCGTCAGGCGTCATCCCCAAGGCACGCGCCTCTGCCCAATCCATGCGGCGGATATTCGGCACGTTTGGCGCAGTCTGGTTGGTGATATAAAGCTGATCCGCGCCCAGAGGAAACCCATCCACCGAGGTATAGGCCCGAAAATCAGGGTCGTCTGTGAAAAGCTGGAGCCGCACAGACGCAGGACGTGGGGCATCCTGTCGCTGGGCAAGCACAAGTGGTCCCTCGTTGCGTCCCAATCGCAAGGACTGACGGCTGAAATCGACGGGAGACAATGGGGCGGCCCGTATCAAAAGGGGCGTTTGGCCGAAATAATCATGCGCGAATGTGATCTTGGCCAGCGCATGCAGGTCACCGCTTTGCGCCATGACCCCCGACACAGGCGCATGCGCCAGCCCTGCTGCGGCCCCCGTCAACAGGGTGCGGCGGGCAAGGCCGTTTTGCGGCAGGCGGTTCCGGTCCTTAAAATGCGTCATGGGCCAGTTCCCTTTTCGCAGTAGCCTAGCGCAAATCCCACTTGAACCCAACATGGCTTGGCGTAAAGCCGATGCGCTGGTAAAATCGCCGCGCCTCGGTGCGGCTGGCGTTCATGGTCAGTTGCATCAAGGCACAGCCCGCCGCCCGGGCGCGGGTCTCTGCGTCGGCAAACATCGCCTCGCCAATGCCCAGACTGCGGCAGTCTGTTGCAACGCGCACACTTTCGATCTGGGCGCGACGTGCTGCGCGCAGGGACAGGCCAGAGATCAGGGTCAATTGATAGGTCGCAACGATACGGCCCCCCTCCTCGCCCACGATCAGGCGATTGTTGCCCTCGGTCAGCATGGCGTCAAAGGCCGCAAGATAGGGCGTGATATCAAGGCCTTCGCGGGTGCTGCCAAGGGTATCATCGGACAGCAGAGCGACCACTGCAGGAACATCCGCGCGCGCAGCGTCGCGGAAGGTCACGCTCATCCTGCGGCCTCGATAAACGCCGTGATCCGGGCCGCATCCTTGATCCCCGGTGCGCTTTCAACGGCAGAGGACAGATCCAGCTGGCGCGCGCCCGTGATGCGGATTGCCTCGGCAGCGTTCTGGGCGGTCAACCCCCCGGCAAGCATCCATGGCACAGGCCAGCGACGGCCCGCGATCAGCCGCCAGTCGAAGGTAACGCCATTGCCCCCCGGCAACACCGCCCCACGCGGGGGTTTCGTGTCGACCAAAATCTGGTCTGCCACCTTGCCATAGATGTCGAGCTTTTCCAGATCGCTGGCATCGGCCACACCTATGGCCTTCATCACAGGCAGGCCATAGCGCGCCTTGACCTCTGCCACGCGCTCTGGCGTTTCCGCGCCGTGCAGTTGCAGCATATCCAGCGGGACTTTGCGCAGGATTGCGTCCAGCGTCGAATCGTCCACATTAACCGTCAGCGCAACTTTGCAACAGCCAACCGGCACATCCAGTGCGAATCGGGCAGCCTGTTCAATCGTCACATTCCGGGGAGATTTTTCAAAAAAAACAAAGCCAACATAGGCGGCCCCCGCCGCCACGGCGGCAGTTACGTCCTGCGGGCGTGTGAGCCCGCAGATCTTTACGCGTGTGTTGCGCGTCATCGACTTAGCGCGCGGTGTTGCCCGACTCCAGCAGGGCAAGCACCTCGTCGCCATCGCTGGCGTCTTTTTTCATCTTGGCCACTTCGCGCGCCAACTTTTCTTTCTCGCGCCGCTGGGTGACCGCCTCTGCACGATGCTTGTGCTCGCGCAGCCATTCCCAGACAAACCCAAGGAGAAGCCCGCCGATCAATCCCGCAAAGATCACCACGAACAGCGGCAGCGAAATCGAATTCATCTCTGCCGGATAGCGCAGCAGATCCATCAGCCCCTGAGGCATCAGATTTAGCGTCACAGGCCCGCGGTTCGCAAGCGCCACGGTAATCAGACAGATCGCAATGACTGCGAGGATGGCATAACGAATGTAGCGCATGAATCTTGGGTCCTAGTTGCCGTTCAAACGATCGCGCAAAAGCTTGCCGGTCTTAAAGAAAGGCACGTGCTTTTCTTCGACTTCGACGGATTCGCCGGTGCGCGGATTGCGGCCCACACTGGCATCTCGCTGCTTGACCGAAAACGCGCCAAATCCGCGCAACTCGACCCGGTCGCCGCGCGCCATGGCCTCGATCACTTCTTCGAAAATCGTGTTAACGATTCTCTCTACATCCCGTTGAAACAAATGCGGGTTTTCATCGGCGATCTTTTGGATCAGTTCCGATCGGATCATGACAGTTATCCCCCAGTGAGTACTATTTATAAGCCGTGCAGCGAATTTCCCCTGCTGACTGACTATAGATTGAATTAACCAACCGCAAAACACTACGCATACAGGCTTAGGGCATTAATTTCGGGGAAAACGGTCTAAAATCGACCTTTCAGGGCAAGGCCTGAGGGTGGAAGCACAAAACGGCGCGCCGGAGGTCGCATTGGAGATCACGTTTGTGACATATGATTCGCAATCGGCATTCTCAGATCAGCATGTTTGGACCCGAGCTGCCCGAGGGTTGCGAAAGCCTCGCGGTGCCTCCACACAGAGTTGCAAATGGTTAACAGATTGGCGCGCAACCCGCCCGGAGACCCTGCCGAGTTTTCCATCCCGGAAACGAAAAAATCCCGCAGCCTGCGCTGCGGGATTTTCTGTTTTTTTCCAGTCGAAAATCGCGCAAAAACAGCGCGAAGATCGCTTAGTCGTCGCCCTTGAGAGCAGCCCCGAGGATATCGCCCAGCGACGCACCAGAGTCCGAAGAGCCATACTGTTCGACGGCCTCTTTTTCTTCTGCGATTTCGCGGGCTTTGATCGACAGACCCAGACGACGGGATTTGGCATCCACATTGGTGACGCGCACGTCGACCTTGTCACCGACCTGGAAACGCTCTGGGCGCTGCTCGGCACGGTCACGGGACAGGTCAGAGCGACGGATGAAGGCTTTCATGCCCTCGTGCTCGACCTCGATGCCGCCGTCTTCGATGGCAGTGACGGACACGGTGATGATCGCACCGCGCTTCACGCCGTCAACGGCTTCTGCGAACTTGTCGCCACCCATGGCTTTGACCGACAGCGAGATCCGCTCTTTGTCGGTGTCGACCTCGGTGACAACGGCCTGAACCATATCGCCCTTGCGGTAGTTCTGGATCGCGTCTTCGCCACGCTCGTCCCAGCTGAGGTCCGAAAGGTGGACCATGCCGTCGATGTCGTTGTCCAGACCAATGAACAGACCGAATTCAGTGATGTTCTTGACCTCGCCCTCGACCTCTGTGCCCTCGGGATGGGTTTCTGCAAACACTTCCCATGGGTTGCGCTGTGTCTGCTTGAGACCCAGAGACACGCGACGCTTGGCGGTGTCGATTTCCAGAACCATGACTTCGACTTCCTGGCTGGTGGAAACGATCTTGCCGGGATGTACGTTTTTCTTGGTCCAGGACATTTCGGACACGTGAACCAGACCTTCGACGCCTGGCTCAAGCTCGACGAATGCACCGTAGTCGGTGATGTTCGTGACGCGGCCGGTGTGCGTGCTTTCCAGCGGGAATTTCGCCTGAACGGCATCCCATGGATCGTCCTGCAACTGCTTCATGCCAAGGCTGATGCGGTGCGTTTCCTTGTTGATCTTGATGACCTGCACTTTGACAGTCTCACCAATGGCAAGGATTTCGGAAGGGTGATTCACACGACGCCATGCCATGTCGGTCACGTGCAGCAGGCCGTCTACGCCACCCAGATCGACGAAGGCGCCGTATTCTGTGATGTTCTTGACGACACCGTCCACAGCCTGACCTTCGGTCAGATTGCCGATGACTTCGGCGCGCTGTTCGGCGCGGCTCTCTTCGAGGATCGCACGACGCGACACAACGATATTGCCCCGACGGCGGTCCATCTTGAGGATTTGGAACGGCTGCTTCATGCCCATCAGGGGGCCAGCATCGCGCACAGGGCGCACGTCGACCTGTGAGCCGGGAAGGAAGGCGACAGCGCCGCCCAGATCCACGGTAAAGCCGCCCTTGACCCGGCCAAAGATCGCGCCATCGACACGGTCCTCGTCGGCATAGGCCTTTTCCAGACGATCCCAGGCTTCTTCGCGACGCGCTTTGTCACGGCTGATGCTGGCCTCGCCACGGGTGTTTTCCACGCGGTCAAGGAAGACCTCGACGGTGTCACCCACCGCAATCTCGGGCGCTTCGCCCGGATTTGCGAATTCCTTAAGATCAACGCGGCCTTCCATTTTGTAGCCGACGTCGATGATGGCTTGTCCCGCTTCG